>JBGSSC010000015.1:0-5475 GCA_041737265.1 Terrimicrobiaceae bacterium
AGTTGAGAAGATCGGCTGGTTGATGACATTGGGGGTGATGTCAAACACTCCGATGCCCGAGCCGTTAACAGCGATCAGCGCCGGGTCGAACGTGGGCCCGATGACTGGCGATCCGTAGTTAATGAAACCGTCAAATTCGACGACTTGCGGAACGAGGTCCAGGTCGATCGTGTAGTTGTCCGGGCCGATCACGGGCAACACTTCCAGCGTGACGCCCACGTCCCGGGTCTCAAAGGTGGTTGGCGTGGAGGGGGTAACGGCACTTGAGGTGGTAACGACGGCTTGGATGGTTGATGTCGATCCCCCTTCTCCTGTTCCCCCCTCGGAAGTGGGTACTTCCGGCGGATTGAATTCTGTGGGGTAAGGGAACTCTCTGACCACCTTGACAATCGCCTTCTTGCCGCTGACCGTGGTCACTTTCGGGGCGGACATTAGATCCACTCCCTTTTGTTGGCTCAGGGCACGAATCACGACTTGGAACTGGGGATTGGAAAAAATGCCCGCGATGCCAAAGATTCCCGGGGCTGCAGCGAAGGCTCCTTGGGGGATACCAGCAATGAGTGCGTCGATGCTGTTTGCCGTGACCGCTGCATTGGGTCCGGTGCCAGCACCGGAGCGCATCCCCCCGGTCACAGGATTGGTCCCGACATTTCCGAAGGGATAGGTCGAGGGGGCAATCGCCTGACCGAATCCCTCCGTCCCACCGGCTCCATAAACACCGTTTCCAATGGAAACAGGCCCGAGCAACCAGTCGAAGCCCATTTCCTCCAAATTGTTTTGGCTGATCTCGATGAACTTCGATTCGATTTCCACCTGCTTGGGCTGGAAGCCGCTGGCGGCATCCACCAAATAGTCGATGAGATCCAGGGCATCAGGGGTGTTCCGTACAATCAACTTGCTGCCTGCAGGCACATACTGGGCAAACGCGCCCTCCGGAAAGGGAATCTGCTGGGATTCGAGGTAGGATTTTGCGTCAGCCCGTCCGGTGATGCGGGGTGCACCCAAGCTATCCGAAGGTCCCGCTGCGGGAGACGTGAATCCGCCTGCATCAGCCCCTGCTGATGCCGGGATGAACCCGGGCGGAACCTTGTATTCTTTCGTGACGAGATCGGTGGTATTTTCAGAAACCGGAACGATGGAAACAGCAAACGGCTCGATTTTATATTTCAGCTGGGCGAGATCTGTGAGGTAGCGCAGGGCTTCGATGAGGGGAACATTCGAGAGCGACATAGTAATCCGTGTGTCGGCTGTTCCACCCCCTTCAGCGGGTGCTCCCTCCGGAGGCGGGGTGGCAAGCGGGTCAGGAGGAGTGGCTCCCGGGACGGCGGATTGAGCGAGCTTCAAAACAATGTTTACGCCCTGGCCTGCAGATCCGTCATCCGGCCTGTCCAGATCGCGGCTGCGTTGCTTGAGAAAGTCCACCGCATCGCGAACGGATGTATCATTCAATTCGATTTTCGGAATGATGATCCGGTTGAGTTTGGCAGTAATTGCTTCCGTGCCCCGGACGTCAGTGCGGCTGCCGGAACCGACATCCGTTGATCTCGGGGTGAGGTTCCGGTTGAGCGGGCGCTCCCAGGCGCGATCTGCAAGCCAGAGCATGCGGCTCCGCGTTTCGTTATAGGCACTCCCGTAGTAAGTTGTCTGTTGTTTCGCTATCTCTTCCATGCCCATGCGGGCGGCGGAGTTATAGGGGTCGAGGAGCAAGGCCTGCTCATAGCGCCTGTTGGCAAGGTCGAAACGCCCTGCTCCGTAAAACGCCTTCGCCTCCCCCAACAACTTCGTGACCTGCTCGCGGTCGGCAGCGAACCCGGGTGTTACGGTTTTGTTAAAAGTATCGGGTTGTTCAAGACGGGACAGCAAGCGCACTGCATTGCGGTTCTCGGGGTCGAATTGGGGAAGAAGGATTGTCTTGGCGACACGCTCCGCATCGGCATAGCGTCCGTCTTCAATCAATTTGTTGGCATAGCCGAGAGAGGCTTTGGAAAACTTGGCGATCACCGGACCTCGAACCTTGGAGGCAGCAGGCCCCTCGGGAATTGACTCCAGCGCATCAAGCAGGCTCACGTAAGCGGTTTCGTAGTCACCCCGCGCCATGGCTTGGTCCGCTCTGGAAACCAGTGCATCGGCCTGCACGACAGACTCCTGCCTCCGGACAATTTCCCGGTCGGAGATACCCGAAACATTCTGCGCACTCGAAATCGAAATCACTAAAGGCAAACCGGCTGCCAGAGCCAAGAGAACCCGGCCGGTATGAAGTGCCCGCGGAAGCGCGGATTTAAAATAACAATGGGTGGTACTCATCTCGGGCTATTGGGGCAGAGGAATGGACATCGGGTCTCCGGCAATCGACTCCTGTTCAACCGCCAATGCGGAAGGCCCGCCGATTTCCTCGGATTCCTCGTCGAGCTTGATCAGGGGCTGGCCGGCAGGATCCAAGAGACTGGCGGTGACAAACATGATCAGGTTGCGCTTGATATGCTGGTCAGCGGACGTCCGGAAAAGCCTTCCGGCGAGCGGTATGTCCCCGAGAATTGGAACTTTGTCCTGAACTTTCTGGACATCCTCGCGAAGCAGGCCACCAAGCACAACGGTCTGACCGTCATAAACTGTGACCTCCGTGGAAACCTCCCTCGTCGAGAAGACCGGCCGATTGATGATGTTCGGCGTTGCCTCGATTGTTGCAGTAGGTCCAAGAAGCACAAATTCTGTGATGGGGTCGACTCCGATAACGCCGGCAACAGAAACATTCACCGGGCTCCCATAGTTGATAAACCCCTCGAACTCAACAACCCTCGGGGCCAGAATCATATCGATGCTGAATCCATCCGGACCGACGGTGGGTTGAACCTCAAGGGTGATACCCACATTTTTTGTCTCGAAGGCGGTCGGGCTGGTGGGAACAACCGGCGTGTAAATGCTTCCCGTGGAGGAAGAGACCTGCGGCAGGTCATACTCCGAGGGGTAGCGGAACTCCCGCACAATTTCGATCGTCGCCCGCAGACCGCTTTTCGTGGTAACTTTCGGGGCGCTGACAAGATCCACTCCCTTGTGCTGACTCAAAGCGCGCATCACAACTTGAAATTGGGGATTTGTGAAAATGCCTGCGACAGCGAGCACGGCAGGGGCCGGCCCGAGCGGAGTGGCAAAGAGCAGCGCATCGATGGCGTTGACACTGATCGCGCGGGTTCCCGATCGGTTCCCGGAGGTGATGGGTCCCTGGGAAGAGCCGGAGGCACCGACCGGTGAGTTGTTGGGATTCAGCAATGGCCAGGAGGTGCTCCCTGTGGTCGCACCGGTGGATGGATTGGTGATTCCCCCGGGAATCGGGATTCCCCCGGGGGTCGCTCCACCGCTGCCGTAGGTGCCGGTGCCGAAAGGAAGAGAAAATTGTCCGACAAGCCAGTCGAAGCCCAGTTCCTCAAGGTTGTTTTGTGTGACCTCCAGGAATTTTGCCTCGATCTCAATCTGGCTGGGAGGAGTGGTTCCTGTGGTTTCGACGAGGGCATCGATGACATCAAGATTGCCCTGGGTATTTTTTACGATGAGCTTGCTGGAGCTCGGAAGGAAGACCGCACTGGCACCGGTTGGGAAGGAAACGCCCCGGCTCTCAAGATATTCGCGGGCACCGGAGCGCGCGGCGATCGAGGACTGGGAACCGGGAGCCACACTCGATACGGATCCCGGAGCGCTGGCTCCTGAGTCAGTGGCGGGCATGTTGGTGATAAAACCGGGAGCCACTTTATACTCCTTCGTGATGAGAATGTCTGTGGGCTCCGAGGCGGGAACAATCACAACCGCGAAGGGCTCCACCTTGGTCTTCATGTTCGCAGTGCTGACGACGTAATTGATCGCCTCGCGAAGAGGAATGTCCGTGAGGGTCAGGTTGATCTGAACTCCTTCCTCGATGGAGCCGGGAGCGAGCTTCAGAACGAGGTTGATTCCCTTGCGGGAAGGGTCCGTCTCGGAAGTGTCCAAGGCAGCGGCCTTTTGACGGATATATTCGAGAGCCTCGCGGATGGTGGCGTCCCGGAATTCGACCCGGGGGATAATAATCTCGTCGAGTTTGCGGTTGATGCTGGCCGTGCCGCGAGTGTCAATTTCCGGCTGCTCGATAATTGTTGAGGCTTGCGTGTCGAAGCGCTTGATGGGGAGTTCCCAGGCTTCTGCAACGTCCTTAAGCATCGATCCCCGTGTTTCGCTGTAGGCAACCGAGGCGTATTGGCTCCGCTGTTTGTTGACATTTTCCATCCCGCGACGGGCGGCGATGTTGAAGCGATCGATGTTAAGCACCTGCTCATAGCGCTTGAAAGCAAGGTCGAAGCGGCCGGAATCATAAAAACCCTGAGCCTCAAGGAGCAGTTGCTTGACCTCCTCAACGTTGGATATGAACTGGGGGGTGAGGGCCGTGGTGAACCTCTGTGGATCGGCAAGCTGAGAACGCAGTTTGAGCGCTGGTGCATACCCTGGCAAATAACGGTCCTCCAAAACCAGGTTCACGGTGGTGGATGCGTCCTGAAGCCGACCTTCGGAAATCCTCTGTCTTGCAAGGCTGACCGAGGCCTCCCCAAAACCTTCCAGAGCTTGTGATCGAACCGTGGCAGTTGCTTCTCCGCCAGCGGGAAGGATGTCAACAGCACTTTTATAGTATGCAAATGCGGACTCGAAGTCCTGTTGCGCCATCGCCTGAGCTCCCTTGTCCACGGCCTTCTTGGCCTCCCCGGCCATGACTTCCTGCCGGCGGATTTCACGCTCCGTCATTCCCTGAACACCGGGAATCTGTGCCGTCCCCATGGCCTGGGAAGAGAAAACCAGGATTGTTGCGCAAACAATCGGGCTCAAGGGGTTGCGAAGACCTTGTTCACAGTATGCAACAAGGGTGTGAATAAGTCGGCTTCGGGGGGAGCACTTCCGCCTCCCTCCGACGGATGCCGGGGCAGTTTTGGTCATCACGGGCAGCATTTAGTCTTTAAATTTGGGGATTTTGAATTGGTCCCCTCCATCAACTCCTTCGATTACAGCTTCTTGCTCACTGATGTCAACCAGTTTGTACTTTTTGTCGGGTTCGGATGGCAGAGAGAAAGTGTCGTCCTTCTTCACTTTGAAGCGGGAGCTGTCGAGAAGGTAAAGAAATTCGGCAAAGGAGGTGGGGTCGTTGGCCTCTTTGTTGGCAACGAGAACGATTTTTTGACCGGTTGTGGTATTTTCGATGAGGAGCTCGGAGATATTCCGCTCAATCTCGTCACGGACTTCGGACTTTTTCTCATAGCTGATGATCTTGTAGGGGGAGCCTTCGATCATGTCTCCGAGCTGGCGGAACTGTGTGCGGCTGCGGAGATCTTTGGCGTTGATTGTGAAGGTCTGGCCTTCATCAGGGGTGCCGGTAAAGACGAGCCGGAAGGGCACGGCAATGAATTTTTCCAGGCGGAGCTTGGTGTGATAGGGAGGAGTGGAGTCCTTGGTTGTGGGATCCGT
>JBGSSC010000159.1:0-3512 GCA_041737265.1 Terrimicrobiaceae bacterium
CAGAATCATTCAAACCGTGCGGTCTTCGGAAGGTGATACCGATGTGCATTTTAACAAAATCGGATCCGGTCTGCGCGTTCTCGAGCTGTGGCTCCCGCCCAGCGGCCCCGTCGGCTTGAAAACACTCACGGCGGAGGGGGCCTCAGTTTTGCGGCCGATTCCGGACCACCGTCCGATGTGGGTCACGTGGGGAAGTTCACTCACGCATTGCGTCCGGGCTGGCAGCGCCTCACGCATCTGGCCGGGAACAGTCTCCCGCAAGCACAACCTCAATTTGATGAACCTGGGCTTCGGCGGTTCATGTCACCTTGATCCGATGGTGGCAATGGTCATCCGGGACCTGCCTGCCAGCTGCATTTCAATGAAGCTCGGAATCAATGCGGTCGGACAGTCTCTCAGTGCCCGGACCTATTCCCCCCTGGTGACAGCGGCCGTGACCATCATTCGCGAGAAACATCCCCATACGCCCATCGTTCTTGCTTCCCCGCTGTGCAGTCCTCCCCGCGAATCAACTCCTTCGGCCACCAGCTACACGCTGGAGGGCATGCGGCAGGACATGGAAGCGGTGCACCGCAGCCTTGTTGAAAACGGAGACATGAACCTCTACTACGTCAACGGGCTGGAATTGTTCGGTCCGGAGGACATCAAGAAGCATTCGAAGGATCAGTTGCATCCCGAGGCGAAAGGCATCGATCTCCAGGCGGAATATTTCAGCCAGCTGGTTATGCCTTTGCTTCTTGGAAAATCCGACTCCTGATCGCCCGCCCTAATCCGGCGGGGGCCGGTGCCAAGAGCGGGTTTGCTGGCAAGGGGATCCGGTGAGAAACGGGTGACTTCGCCGCCGGATTAGAAAAATTTTGCTTCGCAAAATGAAGAGCAATACGCTTTTTCCGCTACCAGGCCCGGATTAAGAGGCGTTTCGCGCAGTCGTATTGGAAGCGGACATGCGACACCATGTAGATTCGAAATTTCCACCATGCGCCTAATATTTGGGCCCTCGCCTGGCAAATTTTCCACCCTTCTTGAACTTGCCGCCGAACCTGGGTTTATCCCCCTTTGAATGCGGGCTGCCAAGGAAGTTGGGAAGGATGGGGAAAATGGTGATCGGCTGTTCTCGATGAGTGATTGTGCCGCCGTCGCGCGAAATGCTCCGTGAAAAATCCTCCGGGACTTCGACATAGGAGATTGTGTCGCTGAGGTCGATAGCCCCGACCATGCGGCCGTCCAGACCAGCTCCGTCGGCAAGGGCCTCGACGATTTCCCTGGGGCCGTAGCCACCCGCCTTCCCAACGCTCAACGAGATCCACCTCTTGCCCGGCGCCGGCTTGGGACGGATATTCTCATCACGGGGCGGAGCAAAATCCTGCCGTTTGTCCTGGCGGCGAAAATCCTCCCGGCTCTTTTCCTCCGGTGCCTGGGGTTTCGAAGGAGGCGGGGCTGAGCCGGCTGAGAGAAGCTGGAAAAGCGCCGCCGCCAGTTCCGACGAAGCAATCCCCTCCTCGAGAAGACGATCCACAAGGGAGAGTTGCACCTTCCACTCGGCGGCATCCAGGGTCGAACGCACTTTGTCAACCAGGGCATCGGCCCGGCGTTCCTCGACTTCATTCGCAGAGGGCAGTTTGCCCCGTTGGATCTTCGTCTTAGTGAAACGCTCTATTGTCTGCAGCTTGTAGATCTCGCGTCCAGAAACAAAAGTCACTGCCATCCCGCGTTTGCCGGCGCGGCCGGTGCGCCCGATCCGGTGGACGTAATCCTCCGCGTCATACGGGAGGTCGTAGTTCACGACAATTTCGAGGTTATCAACATCGATCCCGCGCGCGGCAACATCGGTCGCAACGAGAAACTCGAACTCCGCGTTTTTGAATTTGTTCATGACCCGGGTTCTTTGAGCCTGGGGGATTCCGCCATGGAGACGGTCTGAGGAAAAGCCCTGCGCGGATAGCGTGTCGGCCAGTTCATCGACCATGCGTTGGGTGTTGCAGAAAATAATGCCGAGTTTGAATCCGTGGTAGTCAACCAGACGGATGAGCGCATCCAGCTTGGCCCGGTTGTGGGTTTCATAGAACCACTGCTCGATGGCAGGCACGGATATTTCCTTCTGCTCCATGCGAACGGTTTCGGGATCCCGCGCGTAACGGTTGATCAATTCACGGATCGCCTTGGAGACTGTCGCGGAGAAAAAGACGGTTTGTCTTTCGGCGGGGGTCGCATCGAGGATTTTTTCGATGTCCTCACGGAACCCCATGTCCAGCATGCGGTCTGCCTCGTCGAGAACTACAATGCGCAACTGATCAAGCAAAAGTGTTCCGCGCTCAAGGTGGTCGATCACTCGGCCGGGGGTGCCGATCACGATCTGCACGCCTTTCTTGAGTTCGTAAAACTGACGTTCATAAGAGGCGCCCCCATAGATTGGCACCGAGTGGACTCCGGTCTTGAATGCAGCCAGTTTGTGGACCTCGTTGGCGACCTGGGTGGCAAGTTCGCGTGTGGGGCAGAGAATAAGTGCCTGAACCGCACGGTCGGCAGCATCCACCCTTTCGATCACAGGAATGGCAAAGGCGGCTGTCTTTCCAGAGCCGGTTTGGGATTGACCAACCACATCCTTCCCTGCCCGCATGAGCGGGATAGCTGCCGCCTGGATCGGAGAAGCCTCTTCAAAGCCCAGTGCAGCAACGGCTTTGAGGATTTCGGGCGAGAGCCCGAGTTCGGTAAACGGTAGTTTATTCATTGGAAATTTGTAACAGATGCCGTGTCCCCGACAGCGGAGACTTCCACGGAAACCTCCAGGCGGTCAAAGGCCTGAGGGTCTCCCGACCAAGAACCCGTGAGCGGTGCGGCCTTTTCCTGCTCCCGTGCGACCCCCACGGCAACATGCTCGCTTCCCGCGGTTTTGTTGTTCGTCGGATCGAAACCACACCACCCGGAACCGGGCACGTAAATTTCTGTCCACGCATGGGTTGATCCGTGCTGGGCCTCGCCCATTTGGATATAGCCTGTAACAAAGCGGGCCGCAAACCCCCAGTGGCGGGCTGCCTCCATCATAAAGACGGCGTAGTCGCGGCACGAACCGCTGCCCCTGGCCAAAGTCTCACACGGGGTCTGAACTCCGTGTTCTTCGCGGCGCTCGTAGCGAAAACTCTCAAAAATGCGGGCATTGAGGTTGTTCAAAAGGTCGAGACTGTTGGCCGTCTGTCCGGGTTGGTAGAGGGAACTCAGCCATTGCAGGAGTGCCGGCCCATCGTGTTCGTAGCTTGGCACTCGATAGGGAATAATTTCCACTTGCTCGTGCGCGGGATATTGGAACGGATACACTTCGACGGTCGGCTTGATCTGGGAATCGAATGGATCCGCATCGTGCATCTCGACAAGGACTTCACTCGTCAGGCTCAGGAGTTTCCCGGGTTCGAGGAATGAAAACACCGCCACCGAATTTCCGTAAAAATCGCGCAGCCATCGCACGTCCGCTGCGGGCTTGAGGTCCATCGCTGAGGAAACGATGTGCAAATCATGAC
>JBGSSC010000160.1:0-3854 GCA_041737265.1 Terrimicrobiaceae bacterium
CCGGTAAGGCGCACGATTTCGCGGGCGAGATCCAGGATCGAAAGTGCCGCCCCGCAGCCGACGTTGAACACTCCTGACACCCGGGGGGATTCCGCCGCGAAGGCGAGTGCCGAAACAACATCCTTCACGTAGACGAAATCGCGGGTCTGCCCGCCGTCGCCATGAATCAAAATCGGCCGGCCCTCCCGCGCACACTGCAAAAAAACGGCCACGGCAGCAGCATAGGCGCTTCGCGGATTCTGGCGGGGTCCAAACACGTTGAAAAAACGCATGCAGGCGGTGGCCAGCCAGCCCTCTCTTGCATAGAGGGCGCAGTAATATTCCCCGTCCAGTTTGGTGATCGCGTAGGGACTGCGCGGGTCGGGCACCATGTCCTCGCGTTTGGGTTGTTCCGGACGCTCCCCGTAAACCGCAGCCGAGCTCGCGAGGCAGAGCTTGCTCACCCCGTTGCCACGGGCGGAGTCGAGCACATTGAGCAGGCCCAGCACGTTCAGATCCACTGTCTCCCGGGGGGAGGCCACGGACTCCGGCACGCTGACCAGCGCCGCCAAGTGTATCACAACGTCGACGCCTGCCATGACATGGTCGAGCACGGAACGGTCCGCGATGGAGCCTTCAACCAGGGTGCAATTCAAGCCCTTGAGGTTGGCAGCATTTCCCGAGCGGAAGTTGTCGAGAACCACCACCTCCGCATTTTTGTGATAGTGCTCAACGACATGGCTCCCGATGAAGCCGCTTCCTCCCGTGACAAGAACCTTCACAGGCAGGCCGAATCCACAAACCGCTTCATCGCGTCTTCCTGCGCCTCGATGCTCCGGACCAACGCGAACTGGGTGCGGCAGCGGTCGAGGTTGTGCTCCGGCCGGGTGGTTTTGAAATAGACATCCCCCTCAAGATAATCTGTGAGAAAGCGCAGACCGATCTCCAGCGTGATCAGCTTGCCGGAGAAGGCGAGGTTCGCACATTCGGCCTCTGTAAGCATGTCGCTGGTGCTCGACAAATAACCGCGCACCAACGCCTCGAACATCGGCATCATCATTCCCACCTTGGAGAGATCGCGTTCGTCCTCCGCTGCCGGGCTTGTGGCCGTTCGCACCATGTCGCCAAAATCATAAAGTGCCAGACCGGGCATCACGGTATCCAGGTCCACCACACAGACGCCCTCCCCGGAAGCCTCGTCCATCATCACGTTGTTGAGTTTGGTATCGTTGTGGGTGACCCGTTCGGGAATCTCTCCGGAGGCCTGCAGGTCGAGCAGCACACCGGTGATATCCTCATGCGCACGCGCAAAGTCCCATTCCGCGGACGCACCGGCAAGGCGGCCGAGTGGATCGGCCCCGGCGACTTCGCTGAGCCTCGCGAAGCGGGCCCGCGTGTCGTGAAAGCCGGTGATCGTTTCGTGAAGGCGCGGGCCGCGAAGGCCGGACACGAGTTTCTGAAATTCCCCGAAGGCCCGCGAGGCTGCAAGGGCCTGCGCAGGAGTCTCGATCATATCATAGGTCTTGGCTCCCTCGATGAAGAGATAACACCGCCAGAACTCACCCTCCGGCGTGCGCAACAAGCCTTCGCCTCCCCATGTCGGCACGACGGTCAAGGTGCGACGGGAGGCATCGGGAATGCCCCCGGCCCGGAGGCGATCAGCGGCTTCCCCTGTCACCCGGCACACATTCTCCATGAGCGCCACCGGGTCCTTGAATATCCGGTCGTTGATGCGCTGAATGATGTAACGGATGGTTACCCCTGCCTGGTTCATCGCCACCACGAAGGTGCTGTTGATGTGGCCGCTGCCGTAGGCGGACACGGAGACGAAATCTCCGTGAAGGGCGAAGGAGCGGACGACATTCTGAATATCGCTGTGCCCCTCATTAAGTGCTGTGATTCCTGTGCTCATTGGTAAGGGACTAAAAGCGGACGCCACCAGCCCTCGTTCGCAAGGAACCACTGAAGCGTTGAGAGGATTCCCTCTTGGAAGGAATGTCGGGGTTCGTAGCCGAGTTCCGAGCGGGCCTTGGCCGTATCCACGGCGTAGCGCCGGTCGTGGCCGGGACGGTCTTTGACAAAAGTAATCAGGGAATTCGTCGGCCTGCCGTGGGAGGGAGGTGCCTCAGGGTAACGTGCAGCCCATCCGGGATCCGCCGCGAATTCCGAGTCGATGAGACCACAAATCAGACGCACGAGGTCGAGGTTTTTCCATTCATTGCACCCGCCGAGGTTGTAGGTTTCGCCCGGACGCCCCTTGCGGAGCACAAGATCGATCCCCATGCAGTGATCGCCGACATAAAGCCAGTCGCGAACATTGAGTCCATCCCCGTAGACGGGAAGCGGCATGCCGCGAAGGGCGTTGGTGATGCAGAGGGGGATCAGTTTTTCCGGAAAGTGGTACGGGCCGTAGTTGTTCGAGCAATTGCTCGTGGTCGCGTGGAGTCCGTAGGTGTGAACGTAGGCCCGCACCAGGTGGTCGGAAGCGGCCTTGCTTGCGGAATAGGGCGAGTTCGGCGCATAGGCGGTGGCCTCGGTGAATGGAGGATCCTTGGGGCCGAGCGATCCAAAGACCTCATCCGTCGATATGTGGTGGAAGCGCACCCCGTGCCGTCGCGCGCTTTCGAGCAGAACATAGGTCCCCATCACGTTCGTGCGGAGGAAGTCCTCGGGTCCGGTGATCGAACGGTCCACATGACTCTCCGCAGCAAAGTGCACGATCTGGTCGATCGACTGACCCGTTACCAAACTCTCAACGAGCGCCGGGTCGCCAATATCCCCGACGACCAGCTCGAAGGCGGCATCCCTGGGTGGAAGGCTGGCGGGATTCCCCGCATAGGTGAGCGCATCGAGGACAACAATGCGGTCCGAAGCATGTTCGGCGCGCCAGTAGTGAACAAAATTCGCGCCGATAAATCCGGCGCCACCCGTGACAAGCAGGTTCATTGTCCGGCCCTCTCCACAACTTCGGCCAGATAGGCCGCGTAGCTCGATTTGCCCAGCGCCGAAGCCGAGGCCTGCACTCCGGCAACATCCAACCACCCCTTGCCCAGGGCGATCTCCTCCAAACAGGCAATGCGGAGGCCCTGACGCTTCTGAATGGTTTGAACAAAGTGGCCGGCCTCAAGAAGCGAATCGTGCGTCCCGGTATCGAGCCATGCGGTTCCGCGTCCGAATTTCACCACATTGAGAGAACCATCGTCGAGGTAGCACTTGTTCAAATCGATGATTTCAAGTTCCCCGCGGCAGGAGGGACGCAGTCTCTTGGCGAATGCGGGTCCCCGGTCGTCATAAAAATACAGGCCGGGCACCGCCCAACGGCTGCGGGGTTTCTCCGGCTTCTCTGCAAGAGAGATGGCCTTTCCCTCTGGATTGAACTCAATGACCCCGTAGGCGGACGGATTCGACACCTCGTAGGCAAAAATTGTTGCCCCGGTCCTCCAGGCATCGGCCTCGAAAAGGATGCGTCCGAATTCATTGCCAAAAAACAAGTTGTCACCAAGGACAAGGGCCGAAGGGGAACCCGCAAGGAATTCCTCTGCAAGGATCAGGGCCTGGGGCAGTCCCTCCGGACGTGCCTGCTCGATGTAGGAAAATTGAACACCAAACCGGCCGCCATCTCCGAGGAGTTTGCGGAAATTCGGCAGGTCCTCAGGCGTCGAGATCACGAGAATCTCACGGATCCCGGTGAGCATGAGCACCGAGATCGGATAGTAGATCATCGGCTTGTCATAAACCGGCATCAATTGCTTGCTCGCAACCAGGGTGAGCGGATGCAACCTGGAGCCTGCACCGCCCGCAAGCACGATCCCCTTGCGTGCAGGGGCTGAGAGACTTTGAGGCATACGCGGAGATACATACATTGTTTGCGGAGC
>JBGSSC010000055.1:0-3556 GCA_041737265.1 Terrimicrobiaceae bacterium
GGAATCCACTTCTGGCTGGAGGGAGGCAGCAGGACATCCTTTCCGTTCAGATTGGTGCCCACGGTGAGAAACCGGTCATGTCCGGCGAAGCCCATGTCCACCCCGCAGGTCTCAACCCAGAGCTGGGTGAAAGCCGGATCCACATCGAGGTAGCATTTCAGGGTGCGCTTGGAAATCAGGTCCAATCGTTTGAACTGTCCCGAGTAGTTGATGAAAAGGTCTGCCTCATTGCTGAAGGACCGGAAGTCATCAAGGTCCGGGCTCGACCCGTTGACGATGAGACATTGGCGGTCCGAAAAACCGAATTCAGCCATGGTGGCATGCCAGAACTCTTCCTGAGGGCTACGTGTCGATCCCTCTTCTGGTGCTTCCCTCTGGGAGTCATCCAGATGTTCAACCAGCCAGACATCCCAGCCGAATTCGCGGAAGGCAAGCGCCCAGTTCATGATCGCGCAGGTGTGTCCGGCTGATGACCTCGGACATTTTGCAAGGACTACGGCAAAGATAATTTTCACTCCTGAGTTTACTCCGATTTGGGAAGAAAATCACTCATCACGCGGATGGAGCCATCCGGGAAAATGATGTGTGCTCCCCTGCCATGCATGTCGCCGATTTCCACGAGCCATGGTTGGGTCGCCCAGCGGAACGGGCTGAGCGGCTTGTCGTCAAACCGGGTGGGTCCATAGTGCATCCGCGGGGTGTCCTTCTCCTCACCCCTGGCAACAAGACGCGAGATCGTCGGACACCTCCACGCCTTCTCCCCGCCTCCGAAGGGGCCGAGGGTCTCAAACCACCAGTCTTCCAAGGGAGCCGAGTTTTCAGCCAACCAGAGTTCCTCCGGTTCCTGAGGCCACTTGCCCACATCTCTGACGTAGCTCGAGAGGGCAACGTGAAGAGAGCGCATGGTCGCCATGCACTGTGCGGACTCCGCCCGCGCAATAAGAGGGCGGGATCCAAATACAACCACCGTCACAAGAATTGCGATGATTGCCGAGGCAACCGCAATTTCCAGCAGGGAGAAGCCCCGCTGCAGCAGGTTGGATTCCTTGAAAAGGGGAGCTCGATGCTTCCGGGTCAGGTTACCACTCGATCTAGGCTCCCTGAAGGAATCCCATGGACTTTTCGCAGCCAAAAATTTTCAGCGGGGTTTCGGGAGCGTGGGCCTCAATCAGCCCGGAAAGGAGTTTGCGAGCATGCCCTGCCGGGGCGGTTGCCCTGCTAGGAAGAGGTTTGTGAATTCCGCAGGCCTTCAATTTTGAAGTCTTTCGAAAAGAGGCTTTGGAATACAATACTTGGCAGCGATGCGTTGTCCTGGATGAAGGCATCCAGCGTCCCATTGCCTTTGAAGTAATAGACCGGTGATTTGGGATCGATCTTCGCCGTGAACTGTCCGGTCATGGCCGTATTCACAAAAGCCCGCTCCGTGTCTCTCTCCAGCACACCGGCGATCGTGGACAGGTTGATGTTGGCGGCAACCGGGCCCGAAAATACCAGGCCCTCGGAGAAAATGACATACGTATTTGCAGTGGTGGATGACGACTGGCTGCCATTCACATAGGCAAAACGGATCACGCCATTGGTATTCTCGGCACGAACGTTTGCCTGATAGGCCCCGTCGACTCCCGTGGGCAGAGGAGAACCATTTGTGAATGGGGGAGGGCCACCGAAGGAACCCGCTTGCAGGGCGGTGGCGGCGAGGAAGGTGGCAAGAACTGAAGCGAACGCTTTCATGGGCTGGTATTTATGGGCTGCGGGCACCATCTTGCAAGTGAAAAATTAAAGGGGAAGATCGATCTCCTGTCTCTGGTTTCGAGGAATCTGGGAGTCGTCGGGATTGAGCCGGGCACGGATTGCAGCAGCCGATGGCTGCGATCCGGTGAATATTCCTGGTGCCTGGGCATCATGCCTCCCGGATTGTCCGAGTTGGAGCAAGCCTCCTGCCTCGGGTGCGAGTCCCCTGCAATCAAGATGCGCTCCCCGCCGCGCCAGCCCGTCGCGGTGGTAGGGCGCGTGTCGCCGACACCGCCCACTTTGTGCGTGTGCCCACAGCATAGGAAGTCCTTCCTTCAGCTGCGCAGCAGCCGCAAAATCTCAGTGCTTGATAGCATCCCCGCCTGCACTGGCAGCCCCTGAAACGTCACCTCGGGCAAGTTGAGGCAGTGCCTCCCCTAATATTCGTCCTGGGGCTTTTCCTGCCGGGTTTTACCTGCAGATGCCGGGGAGGCGGTCGTTGCCCGCCGGACCTTTGCCCGGGTTTTTCCGAAAATTTGTTTCCAATCGGCGTTGAGTGCCCACGCGGCTCCCAGCATGCCCGCCAGTGCGACGGCAAAGACGAGGTAGCCTGCAAGCATGTGGAAGAAGCTTGGTTTTTCCAGAGTTCCGATTGCGAGTGCCGGGCCCATGGCAATGACCCCGAAGGTGAGCATGAGGATCCGCACCAGATTTCCGATCACAGCCAGCGGGATCGAGCAGAGGAAGAGGAGTGCGCGCTGCCAGCCCATTTTGAGGGAGAAGTAACCATAGAGAGTCGAGACCATCATCAACGCGAACAACGAGCGGATTCCGCTGCACGGATCGGCGACATCGACAGAAAACCGCTGGCCGGCTTTCAGCCCGGCGACGAGATCGGGTGCGGAGAGGATTCCCGTTCCGGTTTTGATGGCACCGACTCCGAGAAAATTCAGAGTGGCCACGCTGGCCTCCGACATGACCATCCGCAGCGGAAAGGCCACAATGTTGTCCAGGAAGGGCAGGGGATACAAAAAGAAGAGGAAGAGCCATGGCACCGCGAGCAGAGCTGCCCAGTTCCAGCCGAAGAACCAGAGGATGAGTCCTCCGGTGAGAAGCTGGAAGCTGAAGTAGCCAACGTAGACATTGTCCGCGCGGAATCCGACCCAATACACAAGCAGGGCCCCCAGGAGCACGGGGAGTCCTGCGAGAGCGCTGCCCCGCATGTCTTCAAGTTTAAAGCGCTCCCGTTGCCAGTAAATCATCCCTGCGAACGCTAGGGGCACGAGGTAGCAGTGTTGCCAGTCCTCCCCCTCCCAAAGCCGGGAAGCAAAGTGCAAAATCGAAACCCGTTGGTCCCCGTAGCCGGTTGCGTAGGGAATGAATGCGTAAAGCAACCACATCACCACCCCGGAGGCCGCAAGTGCTGCCACGAGAGCCGACAGGGCTCCCCGGCGGTCGAATGCGGTGGATGATGACATAAAAGACTGGGCAGACGATAACCGCCCTCCACCGGGTCACAAGTGATTTTGGAAAAGGAAGTCCCTTCTTAGCGCCTGAATCCCTCGCAAAAAGCGCAGAACAGGAAGTTCAGAAATCCTGATCCGCTGGGAAAGCGAATGAGCCCGTCCACTCGGAATTCGCTGAACATTTGAACCACGAATAACGCGAATGAACACGAATAATGCCGACAATGAAATTCTCCGGCGAAGCCGCTCCCCATTCGTGAAAACTCGTGATGGCATGAAGTCATGCAGCAACCAGCGCTGGGCAAACTGAAATGATTGGTCCAATGTCCCTGGCGGAACCCGTGAGTGCTCGCAACACG
>JBGSSC010000120.1:0-7949 GCA_041737265.1 Terrimicrobiaceae bacterium
GCGAAACAATTTACATCAGAATTTGGGAATTCGGAAATGACAACAACGGCTCTTTTGGTATTTGTGTAACTGAACCGACTAATCCTTGTTCAACAATTACAAACATTGCCACTTGTGGTTCAACTATAAATGTGACAATTCCGGCTGGAAACGGCACTTATACCAACTCTCCTTGTGGATGGACAACTCCGGGAAATGAAATTATTTATACATTTACACCAACCGTTTCCGGGTGTAGTGTTCGCGGCCGATGCTTCAAAATGTGTTGGCAACCTGCGAGACCGCCTCCGCCCGGGTGCTTTGCTCTGCGGAATCCCGGCGTTGGGTATGGTTCGGGATTTTTCTCCCGGCGGTTCTGGCTCTTCATCTCTTTGCGGCGGGGCAGATCATCGCCCGTTCGAATCAGGACTTCAAACGGGCCGACCAGGGAGCGGAAATGTGGCTGTCAGGTGTCGCAGCATACAACAACGACTGGTGGCCCCGAAGGAGCGACGGAGTGCGACACCCTGCATGGTCCTGGTTGGCCCGCTTTGTGATGGATCCCAATGATGCCAAATTCTTTGAGAAGGGAAAATGGCTTAACACGGGGGTTGCCTGTCTTTTTCTCCTGGCATTGGGAGTGATGGCAACCCGGTTTTGGGGAGGTTTGGTTGCAGCCAATGTCCTCCTGCTTTCAAGCATGGGGATCCTTCTCGTCCGGGCCACTTATTTTCAGCCTGAGCCCCTTTATTATACGTTCTCGTTTTTTGCTGCGGCGGCGGCCTGGCAAATCCTCAGACAACGCGGCTGGTTCTGGTATCCGGTGCTGGGTGTTTTGGCCGGTTTCGCCTGCCTCTCCAAGCCCTCGTTCGAGCCTTTCCTGCTGGCACTTCTCTTTGCTCTGGGAATCCGGACCCTTCTGCAAAAGAAAGTTTTTCCTCCGCTGAAAGACATGTTCGGAATTCTGATGGTCGGGGCAATTGTTCTGCTGATGGCTCTTCCTCTTGGTTTGAACAAGGCGGAATTATTCGGCTCCCCGACTTTCAGCTATCCGAAAATCTGGATGTGGATGGATGACTTCGACACCGAGGCCTGGCCCTGGCAGGATGCGCACCCGGGCCGGGCCCAACTTGAAAAAGTTCCGCCGGACGAAGTTCCGTCGTTCACCTGGTATTTCAACCGCCACACGATCGGAGATGCGGTGGCCCGGACTTTCTCCGGTACACAAGTTGTTCTCGCACGCTTCTTTTTTCCGGAGACGCGGCGGACAGCCTCGGAATTTTTCTGGAAGAGCGCGGATCTCAAAAAGTGGGAACAACCCCTTTCGCACCGCGGGGTGTATCTGATTCTTCTTTTTCTGGTTCCGCTGGCACTGCTCGCCGGGTCGAAAATCCCCGCCTCGTCATTCAGTCCGCCAAACATTGCCTGCGCCGCTTATGCCTTCACGGCCTTTGCGCTTTATGCGCTGCTTTACGGGTGGTACTATCCGATCGGGCGAGGGGACCGCTTCATGGGAAGCCTTTGGATTCCCTGCATTGTACTGGCGGCTTTTCTTGGTGTGCAAGCGTGGAGACATTCTGCCTCGTCATATAAGAACTCCCTGTTTTGCGGAATTCACGCCGCCATCCTGGTATCCCTGCTGCTCCAGGGACTGAATCTCGCGCTGCTGCTTGCGAACGGAGCGGTTTTGACAACGCGCAATTAAGAGTCAGGTTACTGTTTCTTATCCTTAACAAGAACCCAAAGCCACTGAGGGTCCCGTTCGACATGCACAAGGGTTCTGAAAGTCCCCATCATCCGTACGACAACCTCCTCGCTCTGCTCCCAGGAGATCGCCTCAAAGGGGCCGCCGCCTGCTTCCATGTTGGTGCCTATGTCATAGAGCAGAAAGCCGCCGGGTTTAAGCGCCCGGGAGTGTTCCTTCAACATGGCATCAAGGTCAAATGCATGATCCACGCAGTTCGTATAAATCAGATCGAGGGAATCGCCGGCGGCATCCAGCTTCATCATGTCTCCCTGCCGGACGAGCGGGTTGTCCGGCCCCGGGTTCAGGTCTATGCCCTCCGCCTTCGAAAATCCCAGATCCCTGAGGACTTCGACTTCGGTTCCCTGCCGCGCTCCACAGCATAAAATGCGGGCATCGGATGGCAGGTGGTCCGCAAGCCGGCGGAAACGGGTGTAAAATTTGAGACGGTAGTCGAAGATATCAAAGTTGGTGAACCCTCCTTTGAGTTTGACCATCTCGTCCAATTTCAATTTCTGATGCGTGACATATTCCTCGTAGGACGCGTAGTCGCGCTTGCGAATGCCGTCATCGTGTCCGTCCTTCCAGCCGCCATCGCCGTGGTGTTTCTTACGGACCTCGTGTTTGTCGCGTTCGTGGTCGTAGCGGGCGTCCTTGCCGGCCCGCAGCTTCCGGATATGGCCGAAGCCGCCTGGCGTGAGGAGGTGAAGGGCCGTTTTTGCCCAGAAAGCCAAATGCAGTCGGGGTGTGAAAAGATCGCGGAAATAAGCCACAGTGCTAAGTAAGTGTTGTTGGGAGCAATTTCAGGCGCACGGCAGCAGCAAGCTGGCGCTGCCGATGGTCAAACGAGGCGAACGATCGGCAGCCCAGCAGTCTTGCCGCCGAGACATGCAAAATATCCAGCGATCTCACTGCCAATTTTGGTGCATAGCTGCGCGCCATTCGCAGCGCCTCATTGACATGTGCCTGCGTGTTGAGGCGCTTTCTGACAATGATACCGTCAGCCACGTCCTGCTCGAACTGGCGCAACACTTGGAAATGTTCCATCACACCCAACTTTTTTTCTCCCAGCGCACGGTGAATCCGGGTCATGAGTTCGATCTCTCCCAGATCGGTCAACTGGATCGCGTGCCTGAGCTTCGAGCCGATTTCACGGGCCTTCGTGCTCCAAAAATCGGGCACCAAGAGAGCCAGCAACGCGGAGGTGTCGAAGTAAACCATCAGGTGTCCCGGTCCTCGAGCAGAGCCCGCACGATTCCACGGTCCTCCATATCGGGGAAAACCTTGCCCATCCTCGCGGCAAAGTCCGGCATAATGATCTTCCGCCGCTCGGGGGGCGGGCTTAAAACTCCAACGACGCGGTTGCGTTTACGGACTTCAACGGACTCTCCCCCGGCAAGAATTTTCTCAATCTTGGGGAAGGAGGTTCGCAGGTCTCGCACAGTAATTGATTCCATACGTGAATCATTTTGATTCATTTGCCAGCCGTTGTCAACCGGTCGCCAAGCAATGCGGCAAGGAGGAGCGGAGCCCCTTCGATATAGAGGAGGTCGTGCTTGAAATCCCCGACGTAATGGCGGCACACACTGCCCGGGTCCCGCCAGTAATTCCAGGAGATGTTGTACGAGCGTGGCAGAGCGCTGCCACCGCCGGGATTCGTTGAAGCCATCAGAGCGTAGAGGGTTTGCTCGAAGAACTGGGGGGCATGGGCATTTGCTTCGAATGTGGCGAAAAACTTTTCAGCCAGTGCCAGGTCCATCGCAGCTTTCTGCATCAATACAAGGCCGCTGTTAAACCGGGGGAGAAGCTCCACTCCAAGAGCGGCTTCAATCCCGCCGCGAGGGATGCAAAACTTCTCTTTGGTATCCTCATTGTAAAGGCAGGATTCGGAGCAGGAATCAGCCCATTCAAGGATCTCCCGGGGAGTCTGAAAGAAGATCACATCGGAATCCAGGACGATGAACCTCCCTCGGTCTGCAAAGGCGAGAGTGTCCGCAAATTTGAGGAAGAGGTTGTATTTGCTTCGATGTGCAAGAGCGCGGGGAAACCGGGAAAGCATCTTTTCGGCGCGGCCGTCAGCCTCGGTACGGGGGACGAAACGGGCACCGGGCAGAATCTTCAGGATCTCAGCCCGGGCAGCTTCGCAGACCGATCCATCCTCATGAATATACAAAGGCCATTGCCTGCGGGTATGTGTTTCAAAACTGGCAGCAGCGAGGACTCCGGCATGCCAGGTTTTAGACGAAACCAGCATGTGGACGGATGCCGATTCTTCCTGATGCTGCGGGCGTCGAAAAAGCCGCAAGGCGGTATTCGCAGCCACCGACCTGCCAAGGGAGGCAAGAGCCTGACGTGGCAATGAACGGAAGCGGGCCAGGGCATTCATAATTTGGCACTCTCCTTGAGTCGTCCCATGCAGGTGCGAAGCCTGGCTCGCGAGCAGTCTGTGGACTCGTCCTTCCAGCGTCGAATCCTCCAAGCCCATGAGGTCCCCAGCCTATTGAGCATTTCTGAAGGGAGGTGGGTGCCGACCTGAAAGGCGAGGTCTTCCACACGGGAGCGCAATTGCATGGAAACACCAATCCATGGAAGGTCCTTTCGGCACAGGAGTTCAAACGCATCCTTCCAAAGTCCGGCGACGCCCGTTGCGGAAGGTGCCCGCCATGGTTTGCCACCTGTGATGTAGTGGATGATGAGTGCTTGGTCCGTGGGTGCGGCTGCGAATTGCCAGTGGTTCCAATTCCACGTCTCATCCAGAACTGTCACCCGGCGATGAAGAATGTAATTGAGCACTGTTTGATCGTAATTCCGGCAATTTTCAGGTTCCCACCTGGCAAGGTTCAAAGCCTCCTCCGTTATTCCTGCGCTCTGCCATGCCCCCCGCCGCACGGCCAGAACGCCTGCGCAAAAGTAGGGGTCGTCAGCATTCATCCGTTCGGGATCCAGCCATGGGCAATCGTCTCCGAGCCGCCCACATCGCGGGGCCGCAGCAAGGTCGCTTTTTCCCAGCAACCCGGGAAGCTCTGACACGTCCCGAAGCACAAGGAGATCACTGTCGAGATAAACCAGGAAGTCCTCGGAAACCAGATCCGGGGCCAGAAGTCGCGCGTAGGTCAAAGGATGAAGCCCGGGTGCGGCCGGGAGACTCCTTGAAATTTGATCGATGGCAAGAAAAGTGCATTCAGAGAGCGGATGAATCCGTCGGGCTATCGATGAAATCGCAGAGGAATCTGTATCGCGGAACCCCTCATGAATGATGGTTATCCTTGGAGTGATTTTTTCCGGCAGGAACGCCAGAGCCGAGGCCATGGAAACAGCAAGGCCGGGCAGATAGGTCCGGTCCGCACTGAAAACAAGCCGGAGGTGCGGCTCCTTATTACCGGTCACGATGAGGATCCCTCCCGGATCTTCTGAAGGAGTTCCGGATTCCTTTTCTGTAAATACCGGACGAGGTGGCGGTTGACCCCGCCCCTGGACATCACGCCGGCATAAAACATCGGGTAGGGGCCATCGAAAAAAACGTTTTCATATCCCATCGTTTCCCAAAACAGTTTGCCAAGCCCCACCCGGGCGAGGGGTTGATAGAGACTCATCGCGCGGTGATAAAACCAGCGTTCGGCAGCCCGTGCAGCCTGTTTCCATGCAGAGGGGCGGTTTTCAGAAAGTTCCTCCCCGCAGATCTGATAGCAGGAATTCTTATCCTCTGCCGGCAAAGGTGCATTGGCTTTGTCGCAGAGTTTTTCGAATCCCCACGGCGTGGGTTGAGCGGATGCGGCCGAGGCCTCGAGACAGCGCACCAGGGTGTCCATGCGGAACAGCGACGGATGGAGATGAAAGCGGGGCGTGCCGGGATCGACATGGTGCATGAGCCGGAAATGCGACGGCGGGAGGATCGGGCTTCCATAATTGAACCGCCTGTTGTCCCAGCCCATCAACCCGATATAAGATGCGGGCAATGAGTTGATGAGCGATGGGAGGGTCTCTGTCAGATGTTTGTGGTTGCAACGGGCAAGGGGCGGCTGGTCTTCAAGCAGGAAATAGCAAAGTTCAAATCCCCGTGCCGCCAGTTCACGGGCTGCGTCGAGGGCGAAGGAGGCCCAGATCCGCGGCCCGCCTTCCGAATGCAACGGCAGGGCCGGCAAATCTCCGGCCTCTTCATCTTTCAGCCCGCAAAAAAAGAGCGGTGGATGCTCCGGCCAGTGGAGTTCAATCAGGTCGGCTGTGATCTCAGCCATCCACCGGTAGGGAAGATAGACGGTCGCAAGAATGCAAACACGCGTGGGATCAACAGACTTCACCGGCCCCTCTCCGGCCCCCGTAGCAAGCCCGCGGCCCTCATCTCATCCAGCGACCGGTCAAATCGCTCGTTGGCTCCCGGCTCGGCTCCCATGGCGCGCACCCATTCCACAAAGGCCCTGACACCCGCCTCAAGGCCGACGAATTCATGCTGCCCAAATGCAGCTTGCAAGAGGGAAAGGTCTGCCACCGCGTGACGGACATCACCCATCCGGTAGCGGCCGCTGACGGAATAAGCCGGCTCGCGATCGAGCGCTTTGGCAATCGCCCCGACGAGGTCCACAAGCGAAGAGGAGACCCCGCATCCGACATTCGCCACAAATCCCTCCGCCACCGGCCTGTCCAAAGCACGGAAATTGTATTCGACCACATCGTCAACATGGACAAAGTCGCGGCCGGGCTTTCCGTCTTCAAAGAGTTCGATGTCCCTTCCGGCGAGCAGGAGCTGTGTGAAGATCGAGAGAATTCCGGTGTAAGGATTCTTCAGAGACTGTCCTTCGCCATAGACATTTTGATAGCGGAACGTGACACAGGAAATTCCCAGGCTCCGGCAAGCGCAATCGATAATCTGCTCCTGGGCCAGCTTGGTGATCCCATAAATTGAGACCGGCCTTGCTGGATCGGATTCACACGATGGGAGTGGCGCGACGTTGCTGCCGCAATGCGGGCAGAGACTGTCAAACCGCCCGGCTGAGAGGTCGTCCTCCCGGCGCTGATTTGGAAAAACCTTTCCATGTTCGCGACAATCAGCCGCTCCTTCGCCATAAACCGCCCGGCTTGAGCTGATGATGACCCGGGCGACTTGATCGCGGCAGTCAGCGAGGACATCGGCAAATACCCCCGCACCATGAACATTGACGTCACAGTACTTCCCGGCCTCATACATCGATTGACCGGTTCCCGTGCAGGCTGGAAAATAATAAACCGCTTCTGCGCCGGAAACGGCGGATGCAAGGGCCCCGGCGTCACGGGTGTCGCCGCAAACAACCTCCACTTTCCCCTTGAGGCTTGTCAGAGTCGGCGAAGCCGATGGATCGCTTCCATGGGTCTGTGCGTCAAGCGGATCAAAAACAACGGGTGTGTGGCCGGCACCGAGAAGGCGGAGAGCGGTGCGGGAACCGATAAAGCCGGCACCTCCAACAAGTAGGATTTTCATAAAAATAACTTAGTGAGGCACTGCCTCGCTGAAGACCTTTCGATACGGAAGGTCCATGGGATTCCTCGAAGGAGTTGAGTTTCCACCGGGATGCAAAACTTTGAGCCGGGCGCTCTCACTTCTCAACCAATCCGGCAGGCGTCCGGGAGCCTGATGCAAGCCGCCGGATGACTCCCAGCCACCGCAAATCCAGCATGCCCGGCGGCCAGGAACGGAACGAACGGAGAAGGAGCGACAACGCGGCTCCGTCCGGTGCCGCACAAAACGCCTCGGTCAGATACCGCGAGGCCATTGCCTTTCGCTTTTCGCGCTCGAGGCCGCGGGGATCCCCTCCGTCGATCAATCCATAATAAGGTGAAAAAATTTTTTCCCGTTCTTCATAGACCGATTGCCATGCCTTCACTGTTTTTGATTCGGGCTGACGGTGTTGGACCGCGAGAATTTCGGGCTTGTAGGAGAACGGGGCGGCGGCGGACATCCTCCACCAGTATTCGTAGTCCATCGCAAAGTGGAGATCTTCCCTTAGAAACCCGACTTTATCCCGCAGGGAGCGCCGGAAAAACACGGCCGGTTGGTGGAGCCGGGCGCGGCTGCTCCACCAGCGCACCAGATCTTCCCTCT
This sequence comes from Terrimicrobiaceae bacterium, assembly GCA_041737265.1. Lineage (GTDB taxonomy): Bacteria > Verrucomicrobiota > Verrucomicrobiia > Chthoniobacterales > Terrimicrobiaceae > JBGSSC01. The sequence continues at coordinate 7,797 of JBGSSC010000120.1, forward strand.
GCTTAAAGCAGGCTGCGGCCCTTTGAGTGGCGGAGCCGTCATACGCGACCTGGTCAACATCGCCGAATACCACCTCGCAACGCGGATCCGAAAAGTACTCGCGCAAACGCCGGAACACCCCGCGGGGATAGGCATCATCCGAGTTGAGCCAGC
>JBGSSC010000137.1:0-2358 GCA_041737265.1 Terrimicrobiaceae bacterium
GATTCCGATTGTCCCGCCGGTAGTCGGATATTGGCGCGACCGGATTGGCCCGACAATCGAAGAGTTACCGTGGAGTACGGTGTCCCACTGGTATGGCTACAACGACCTTGTGTGGGAGGGACGGACGTATGGCGGCAAGCGGAATTCGTTGCTCGAACTCCGGGAACTTCCGAAACTGCTTGGTGCGCCGATCGCCATCGCCACGGATTTGGAGAGATCCTGGGGCGACTATGATGAATTCGAGGCTGCAGGGTGGAAGATCCTTTCGGCCGCGGGGATCTGCGGTAACGTTGACACCTACCTTCGGTTTCTCGCCGGCAGCCGCGGAGAACTGGGAGTTGCGAAGCAGGGGTATATCGTTTCCCGCGGGGGCTGGATCAGCGACCGCAGCGTGACCTACCTCGGCTTCGGACGCCCAGTGCTTCTGCAGGATACCGGGTGGACGGCGACCCTTCCGGCGCAGCCTGGACTCCTGCCGTTCCGGAATGCCGAAGAGGCCGTAGCTGGAATTCAATCCATCGAGGCCGATTATGCCACTCACAGCAAAGGCGCAGTAAGGCTCGCTGAAACCGTCTTCTCCCCCGCCGGAATCCTGGCCCCCCTGCTGAAGCAGCTTTGATCAAAAGGGAAGCCGCCTTTGGCGGATGAACAATGGTTTAGCCGCCGAAGGCGGGATTTGTTTTGGAGCTTTGTAACCACTGATGAGCTTGGGCCAATGGGCCCAAGCGATAGCCCCGTTCGGGGCGGGCTGCCTTGCCAGCGCAGGGTGCGGAAAATTTGTCCCTCGCAAGCGAGCTTGCAGAGGACAAATTCTCCGCACCCCATGAACCGCGGTGGGTTACCTCGGTCCGCACCGGAGCCCTCCCGCTGCATTCTTGGCTTGAGAAAATCCCTATTGGGATTTTCAACATTGGGATTTCCTCAGTGGTAAACCCTTCCTTTATGCTCCCGCCGCAGGCGGCATGACCATTGTTCCATCCCCGCAGGGGGGTGCTGATCTTTGTATTGCTTTGAGTCCGTTGCAGGCGTGGGACCGGCATCTTTTCCAAAAGTCTTGCGCGTTTTGTGCAGGACTTTAGCGGAAAGCGCCTAATAATGCTTCCATGAGCACACCGGTGCCATATTGCCAATTCGCGAAACGCTTCCTCGACGGATTTTCATGGATTGCACCCGTGACGAACAACCGCCTCGGAGACGCGCTCAACATCGAATTCGTGCATGAGCAGTTGTTTTTCATCGAAGGGGAAACTGTCACACGCAACATCGGCTACAGCGAAAAGGGCAAGAGATTCAGCGAGGAGGATTTTGGAAAACCCATCAAATCTCTAAATGACCTCTCAAAGAACGGCTATTGGCTCGTTGGACGTGCCTACCACCCCGAGGCTGTCATCGAGGCTCTCTCGGAGGTTGATGACGGACATTACTACTCGTTCTTCAGCAACCAGTGTCAGGACTGGGCCGACCGCCTGCGCCGCCGTATCGATCGCATTGAGAAAACCCGTGGGCTGCAGCCGCTGCCATGTCCGGCGGAAAAAAGCAGCGAAAGTGAGTATTGGAAAGAAAGGTCTCCCACGGCTCCCGCCTCTGCCCTGCTCGGGCTGGTTGCCATCGGCCTGGGTATCGGCTCGTTTCTCGCCCCTGCGGTTGCAGCAAACCGGTCGGTCTGGGTTCTGGCCGCATTCCTGGTGTTCTCCGGGCTTTCGGATGTCCTCTACGCATTTCACAGCCGGGCATGGAGTCAGTTGCTCGGGACGGTTTTTTTCGCCCTGCTAAACATAGCGGCTGGAACAGCCCTCTTCCTTGACACTCAGTACACAGCCAACTGGGCAGGCGGCCTCTTCGGGATCGCCTTCGGAATCAATGGGCTGGCACGTGTCGTCGTTGCCCTCCGGAGCCGCCCGTTTCTCCAATGGATCGGCTCACTGCTCACCGGACTTCTCATGGTGGCGGTCTCGATCCTTCTCTTCACAAGAACGGTTGGCGAGCGGGATGTAATCTTTGGCCTGCTCATCGGCTTGAGCTTCCTCATGGGCGGCATCTCGACGTTGTCGCTCCGGTGGACGACGAGGCCCGCCGGGAGCTAAGCCCATTGCCGCTCGGGGATTGACGGCGGATTGAGCGGTTCCGACGAGCCCCTCGGCTAGCCTCGGGACCTTGAGCCCGTCGAAACGGCGGAACCCGCCACGCCCTCACGGGCACGGCTACTGTTTTGTTGAAACCGCAACCAGTCGGACCCGGGAAGACGGTACGTCTTGAATTGAGGGATTCTAAGAAAAAATCACCGGCATCATTTGTTGTAAGTGACAATTTCCAAGCCCGGAATGCCGGAGAAATGTTCCGTGTTACGTGTAAGCAACC
>JBGSSC010000156.1:0-7464 GCA_041737265.1 Terrimicrobiaceae bacterium
GCCAGCGGGTCGGAAAAAGGAATTCCCAGTTCGATGATGTCAACGCCTGCCCGCTCCAGCGTGGTCAGGATTTCCACGGTCCGGAGAGGCGAGGGATCTCCTGCGGTGACATAGGCAATGAACCCGCCCTGTTGGCGCTCGCGGAGGTTTTGAAAAGTGGTAGTGATTCGGCCGGACATGGTGGATTCCTTGAGAATTGGAATTCAGTGCGTTGGAGTCAAGATTTGCCTCCCGTTCCCTTACCGCTTAAATCCTGCGCAAAAAGAGCAAGACTTCCAGAAACAATGCAGTGCCTCACGCAAAGGAAGGGAAGGAAGCAAAGGGATGCAGAGGATAAAATTATGGAGTTGATGCCGCGAAGCATCAATAGAGGCCGTGGCTCGGTCTTTGTTCTGGCCCATTTTGCGCAGCAAAATATTTTAATCCGGCGGCGGAGTGAGCCCGTTTCGCACTGGGTGCCCTTGCCCTCACCCCCACCCTTGGCATCGGCTACGCCGGATTAGGGTTGACCGCCGGTGCGGCTCCTGTGAAATGTTTTGCCGATGTGTGAAAGGCCCCCGCTCATCCTGCTTGCTTTACTGCTTTTTCTCGCCGGGTGCGGTGAGGAGACGGCAGTTGAGCTTCCGCCGCCGGTCGTAACAGTCACCAAGGCCATTGAGCGGGAGGTTCAGGATTGGGACGAATACACCGGGCGTCTGGTGCCCACCGGCACAGTCGAGGTCAGGCCCCAAGTGAGCGGATACCTTACCGAAGTCAAATTTGAGGATGGAGACATGGTCACCAAGGGGCAACCGCTATTCATCATTGACTCACGTCCCTACCAGGCCGACTACGACCGCGCCAAAGGCCAATACGGCAAGGCGGAATCCTCGCTTAAACTCGCCGAGGCCGATTACGAGCGGGCAAAGCAGTTGCGCGACAGGGGGGTCACAGCCGCAGGAGATTTCGACAAGGCGAGCGCGACGTTTATCCAGTCCCAGGGTTCCCTTCTTGCAGCCCGTGCCGATCTGGAGGCCGCCTCGCTGAATCTTGAGTTCTGCACCATTACCGCTCCCATTGATGGACGTGCCAGCCTTGCCAATATCACTGTGGGCAATCTGGTTTCCCCCTCAACCGAGAGGCCTCTCACGACGATCGTATCCATGAATCCCGTGTTTGCTTACGCCGATGTGGACGAGCGTTCGCTCCTGCGTTACGCGCGGTTTTATAAGGAGCGCAAGATCCCGCCCGGGGATGAAGAAAAGGTCAAACTTCCCGTGCAGCTTGGCCTGCAGGATGAATCCGATTTTCCGCACACCGGTTATATCGACTTCATTGACAACCGGGTGGACCCCGAGACCGGAACGATCCGCATGCGCGGTGTTTTCGACTACGAGGGCGGTCTGCTTTCGCCGGGATTGTTCGTCAGGGTGCGGATCCCCGCGGGTCTGAAGCATCAGGCTGTGCTTATTCCCGAGCGTTCGGTTGCCAGCGATCAGGGGGAGAAATATGTCGTGGTTATCGGTGATGATAATGTCGCTGAAATCCGCCCCGTGGAAATCGGCACCGTCAATGGGGGTATGCAGGTAATCGACAAAGGCCTGGCTGCCGGTGAGACGGTGGTGGTGGACGGGTTGTTAAAAATCCGCGCCGGAATGAAGGTCGATCCCAAACCGGTCTCCGGGGAGAGCGCAGCGGGCATCAGTCAGGAATAGGCACGGAATCCCGTGAATATCAGCCACGTCTTCATCGATCGCCCGATTCTTGCAGCTGTCCTTTCGATCGTGATTACGATCGTCGGCGGGATCGCACTGATTGGCCTGCCGGTATCGCAATATCCCGACATCGTGCCTCCGACCGTCAACGTTTCGGCAAACTATCCCGGTGCGAATGCCGAGACCGTCGCCGCAACCGTGGGGGCACCGATTGAACAGCAGGTTAACGGCGTCGAGAACATGCTTTACATGTCCTCGCAGTCCTCAAGTGACGGCTCCTATTCGCTCACCATCACATTCAAGCTCGGGACCAATCTCGACACAGCTCAGGTGCTGGTGCAAAACCGCGTCAACCTTGCGCTGCCGGTTTTGCCCGAGGACGTCCGCAGGACCGGGGTCTCGGTCAACAAGCAGTCCCCCTCGATGATCATGTGTGTGAACCTGATCTCGCCGGACAACAGCCGCGATGAGCTCTACCTTGGAAACTATGCCCTCCTCCAGGTGAGGGATACTCTGGCGAGGATCAATGGTGTCGGCAGCATCGGTCTCTTCGGATACGAATATTCCATGAGGGTCTGGCTCGACCCGAACCGGTTGGCCTCTCTCAATCTCACCGGCACGGACGTCGTTCAGGCTATTCAGGAGCAGAACCGTCAGGTGGCAGCCGGTGTTGTCGGGCAGCCGCCGGCCCCGGCCGGAACCGAATTTCAATTCGTGGTCAATACACGGGGACGCCTGATTGAGCCTGCGGAGTTTGAAAGCATCGTGATCAAGCGGGGTCGTGACGGCAAAATCGTGCATCTCCGCGAAGTGGGGCGCGTCGAGCTCGGGGCGAAGTCCTACGCGATCTCGAGTTCCCTGGATGGGAGCCCGGCGGCAACCTTGTCGGTCTTTCAGCTCCCGGGAAGCAACGCTTTGGAGACCGCCGGAGCAATCCGGAAAACCATGGAGACGCTCAAGGAGAGCTTCCCTTCCGGTGTGGATTACCGGATCGTTTATGACACCACAGTCTTTGTTGACGAATCGATCCGTGCGGTGCAGCACACCTTGCTGGAAGCCGTTCTGCTTGTGGCGCTGGTGGTGATGCTGTTTCTGCAGAGCTGGAGGGCCACCATAATTCCATTGGTCGCTGTGCCGGTCTCGCTGATCGGCACTTTTGCTGCGATGGCCATGTTCGGATTTTCGATGAACACGATTTCCCTCTTCGGTCTCGTGCTCGCCATCGGGATTGTCGTTGATGATGCGATTGTTGTTGTTGAGGCCATCGAGCACAAACTCAGCCTTGGAATGTCGCCCCGGGATGCGGCGAGGCAGGCCATGAGCGAGGTCGGCGGTGCCGTGATCGCCGTGGCTCTCGTGCTGGCGGCTGTCTTTATACCCACTGCATTTATTTCCGGTATCACCGGCCAGTTCTTCAGGCAGTTTGCACTCACGATCGCTGTTTCCACCGCAATCTCTGCCTTCAACTCACTCACGCTGAGCCCTGCACTGGGCGTTCTGCTGCTCCGACCGCATGGCAATGCCAATGATCCGCTCACCCGAATTTTCAACCGTTCTCTGGGATGGTTGTTCAAGGGCTTTAACCGTCTCTTTGAATGGACCATCGAACGCTATGGCAGAGTGGTTGGAACTGTGGTGCGCAAGCTGGCGCTTTGCGGGCTGATTTATCTCGGGCTCCTCGGCCTCACCATCGCGGGATTCCGGATCGTGCCAACCGGCTTCATCCCCGAGCAGGATCAAGGATACCTGCTCGTCAATTGCGAGCTTCCCGACGCAGCCTCGCTCGAACGAACCGAGGCCGTCTCGAAACAGGTTCTCGGCATACTTCAAAAAACTCCCGGCGTGAAAACCAGCCTGATTATCAATGGTTTTTCGATCCTCTCCGGAAGCAACCGGTCGAACATGGCCAGCGTGATTGTGATCCTCGAGGATTTTGGAAAGAGGCCTTCCTCCGACGAGATACTGGGTGCTCTGCGTCGCGACTTTCTGCAAATCCCGCAGGCGTTGGTTCTGGCTTTCGGTCCGCCTCCCATCCAGGGCCTGGGCTCCACAGGCGGATTCCGGATGATGGTGCAGGATCGGAGCGGAGGCAATTTCAGCCAACTCGAGGCGATGACCCAAAGCCTTGTCGATGCCGGCGACCGACAACCCGGTCTCGTCGGCCTTTACTCAAGCTTTCGGGCAGATTCTCCGCAGATGTATGTGGATGTGGATCGCACCAAGGCCAAAAGCATGGATGTGCCATTGAGCAACGTCTTCGACACCCTCCAAATCTACCTTGGTTCGGCCTACGTCAACGACTTCACCTATCTCGGGCGCTCGTTTCAGGTGAATGCGCAGGCGGAGAGCCGGTTCCGGGTGACACCTGCCGATATTCTCAAGCTCAAAACGCGCAATGCTTCGGGACAGATGGTTCCCCTCAGCACGATGGCTTCCGTTCAGGAGCGGCCAGGTCCCGGCACGATTACCCGTTACAACCTCTATTCGGCAGCGGACATTTCCGGAAGCACCACACCAGGCACCAGTACGGGACAAGCCATCCAAATTATGGAGGACCTCGCAAAACGGACCCTTCCAAGCAGCATGGGTTTCGAGTGGACGGACCTCACCTACCAGCAAATCCTCTCCGGCAACACCGCAATCCTCATTTTTCCTCTGTGTGTGCTTTTCGTTTTTCTTACCCTTGCCGCCCAGTATGAAAGCTGGTCGCTCCCGTTCGCCATCGTTCTGATTGTTCCCATGTGCATCCTCTCCGCTCTGGCGGGTGTTTTGCTGCGCGGCATGGACAATAATATATTCACCCAGATCGGCTTTGTTGTGCTGGTCGGGCTGGCGTGCAAAAACGCAATTCTCATCGTCGAGTATGCGAAGCAGATTCAGGACACCGGCAAGGATGCCGTCGCTGCTGCCATCGAGGCCTGCAAGCTCAGGCTCCGCCCGATCCTGATGACCTCCTTCGCTTTCATCGCGGGAGTCCTGCCGCTCATGATCAGCTCGGGAGCCGGAGCGGAAATGCGCCAGGCTCTGGGGACTGCCGTCTTCTTTGGAATGCTCGGTGTGACGGTTTTCGGTATCCTGCTGACGCCCATTTTCTACGTTATGCTGCGCAAAAATTTCTCCGCGAAGAAGCCTGCGCTCTCCGATCCTTAGCGAAACATTAGAGCAATTCAACAAAAGCTATAGCCGCATGAGACGAACCAATTGAAGGCGTCTTTGGCTGTGACTTTGGCCAAGGCGTTGCCGATAGCGACGAGGAGTTCTTCCGGGGTTCGCGCTTCGGCACTGCGCAGGAGAGCTTTGACCTTGCTCCACATTTTTTCGATGGGATTGAAGTCCGGAGAGTAGGCCGGCAGGAAGAGGACTCTGGCACCGGCCTTTTTGATCAGGCGCAGGGTGGGATCGCTTTTGTGCGGGGCAAGGTTGTCCATGATGACCAGGTCGCCGCGCCGCAGCGTGGGGCAAAGCACTTCGCGCACGTAGGCGCGAAAGACTTCGGTATCGGTGGCTCCCGGGATGGTCATGCACGCCGTGGTGCCATCCAAGCGGATCGATGAGATCATCGTGGTGCTCTGCCAGCGGCCAGCCGGAGCACTGGCGTGGACGCGTTGCCCGCGGGGAGCCCGCCCCCGGAGCCGAGTCATGTTCGACTTGGCACCCGATTCATCGAGGAAGACCAACCGCGCCGGGTCGAAGCGACCTTGCCGACGCTGCCAGATTTGGCGTGCCCGGGCGATGTCCGGGCGGTCTTGCTCGCTGGCACGGAGAGTCTTTTTTTTAAAGTCATCTCCATTTTCACCAGCACGACGTGGATGGCCTGCACCGAACACTTCAGGCCCAGAGCTTCCCGCAGTTCCTTCAAGCTCAGATCGGGCTTCTGCTTCAAGAGGAGCCCCATCTTCTCCTGATGCTCGGCCAGGATCAGCGCCTTACGTCCCGCAAGATGATGCCGGGCTCGAATATCCCCGATGTGACGCCGTTGCTGAATCAACTTCTTGACCATTCCCAACGACACCCGGAAACGCCGAGCCACTTGGTCTCGCGTCGCCCGCCCCTCGTCATAAGCATCCAAAATCCGTTCCCTCAAATCCAAGGAGATGGTCCGTCGATTGCGCATGAACTATCCATACCACAATCCCTCCAAATGGCTATACTATTTATTGATTCGCTCTAGCCTCAAACCAAGGAATCGAGCCAGAGCTCGCCCGAACGATCACTTGCTCTTCGATGAAGTTCTTTGCACGGATATTTTCACTTTCTCTTGGAGCATTCTCCAGCTTTGTCACGTCCACTCCACCAGGGAGTCAGGTCAAGTAAATCAATTTGAAAAAACTGACCCCTTTTTACTTTTTACGGGAACCCGATTCGGCATTTTTCTTCCGTCAACGGTTCTGCGGATGGTGCTTCCTGATCTCTGCCGAAAAGACAGCATGAATGGCAGGATCGACTGGCTTATGCTTCGGGACTGTGCTTGCTGGAATCGCGCCCAGATAATTTCCATTCCGCCAATTTCGCGACGGACGAATCGGCCTTGGGGTAAATCCACCGCCGCAATTCGGACAAACATTGCCGATCACTTCGTCGACACAGGTTGCACAAAACGTGCATTCGAATGTGCAGATGCAGGCTTCCAGTGAATCGGGTGGAAGTGCCTTATTGCAATGCTCGCAAGTCGGACGAAGCGCGAGGGCTTCTATGACGTCGAATTTTTCTTCTGTGAGGCCGTATTTGCGGCGGATATCTTCCTTCGATGTGGGCATAGGAAATCGATGAACGCTTCTTTGACGAACAAGTAATTATACCAACTCGCGTAATATGACTTTTGGCAGGGTAGGCGACGGAGCCAGATTCAAAAGGAGGTGCATGATTGAAACCTCCTATCCTCGCAGGGTTGGAAACTGAAGATTTTTTTGGCTTTAAGGTCACGTTTTCATAATTTGAGCTTGTATGGCGGGTTAGACGACCCAATCCTCCGCACACATTCCGACACACGTTTGCCAGTCACTTGTTGTTGGTGAACTACGACATTCAGACGATCCAGAAAATACTGGGTCAAGGTGATGGGAAGACCCCGATGATTTACTTGCAGACGGTCCCCAGTGTGACGCTCGAGGAAGCACGAAGCCCGCTGGGTTTGTGGGTTGGGTTTTTGGATTGCCTCATTTTGCGAAGCCAAATTTACAAAAATCCTACGGAGATCCCCCGGCTCAGCCGGGGAGGCTTTCGAAGTTTGACTTATCGAGCAGTTTATAGCGGTGGATTCAGCCCGAAAGCTACGGCTCGGACGGAGCCTCGCCCTCCCAACATGAAGCTGCCCCGATCTACGGAGAAGGCGGGTTTCTTATTTCAGGGCGCAGTTGGATGCCGGGTTGGGAGCCGTTGTGGTCCATGGCGTGCCATTTGGAGCCTCAAATCAAGAATTCAGAATTCAATAGCTATAATTAACAGAACCCCAACCCTTGGCACCGGACCTCGCTGGATCAGGGCCTTCGGAGTCTTTCCTGGGTAGCGAAAGAGTTCCCGACAACATCGAGGATGCGCTGACCGGGCAAAACTTTGGATGTCAGATAGTCGAGGTTTCCATCGCGCCCGATAACGGCTACCGCAAATGTTCCCTCCGGCGAATAGTCGGCAGCCACACGTCCACCGTCAGCGGCGACGGCAAAAGGAATGTCGGAGGGGATCGGCCCGGGCTCGGAAGTGAATGCAGCGAGGAAAACGGTCTTTTGTGCGGCGAGTTTCTCGTAGCTCGAACGGATCCGGCGCAGCTGGG
>JBGSSC010000161.1:0-10207 GCA_041737265.1 Terrimicrobiaceae bacterium
GATCGGCGTGATCAACATCGCCTCGATCTTCGGCGTTGGAAGTGTGCGCCCTGACAAACGCCTGGATTTCGTCGTCACGCTCCAGGATTGGGATGAATTGGAGGACGTGGATCGCATCGGTCTGGACAGCGCAACCTACGAAATTCTCGGGATCAAGGTCCCTCATGTGACCATTCCGGTCCGGACGGGTCGGGATCTTGGCCGGCTTGTTGAAGTCGCGGCGCTTGACCAGAAGCTCAAAAGCATGGGAGAAAACTCGGCTGTGGAATTCAACCAAAGACTGCTCCAAAGATTGAGCGAACGCCGCGTACGATAATGGGCCTCCTCTCACGCAAGAAACCAGGCGATGATGTTCTCCGTTGCGAGAAAGAAATCGTTATCCAGAACCGCAATGGCCTTCATGCGCGGCCCGCCGCGATGTTTGTCAAAATCTCCAGCCGCTACCGTGCAGAAGTCTGGGTTGAGAAGGATGGCGAGCGCGTCAACGGCAAGAGCATCATGGGCCTCATGATGCTCGCCGCCGGGAAGGGCTCCAAACTCCAGGTGCTCGCCGAGGGCTCCGACGCCGACAAGGTTCTCGCCGAACTCGAGAATCTGGTCGAGACCCGCTTCGGGGAAGATTAGCCCAAGTTCCGCAGTTTGGCCGCAGGCCAAAGTTTTTTTCCGGGGGACTCGGCGGGTTGCTGCCGGGCCTTCTCTGTAGAGGAAGGGTTTAACGGGATGTAGTGCCGAAGAGGGGGTTGTCGAAGGCTCGTAGGAAAAGACCGCTGTGGAAGACATCTTGGGCGTGGAGAAGGCGCGCATCAACGAGGACCGTCTCTATCGCGCCTTCGAGGTGCTCGGCCGCCACAAGGAAAAGCTCTGCGCCCAACCAGCAAGTCTGTATCGGGTTGGCCTGCACGCCGGAAGGCCTGCCGTTGTCCTACGAAGTCTTCGCTGGCAATCGCTCCTGCGTGACCACCGTTGAGTGCATCCACGTGCAATACGATGTCGAACTCTTCCCTGCGGACTGATTTCGGCCAGTAGAACCCGGCAACCGGCCCGCTCTCTACTTTGGCACGCCCGGGATATTTGAGTGGTTGATCAGCAGCGAGGTTCCGTCGGTGGCGGCGGCGGGTTTCTGAAGTCCAAATACGGTGCCTGCAGGGAATTCCGGATTTGTTGGCAGCGCGTCGTTCGTGTTGTACCACCGGTTCTTGTAACGGTAATAGACCGCGCCGATGCCCCCGTGACCGTCGTCCATAATCAGCTGGTCTTTGCGTTGGGAGGTGCTTGTTCCGGTGCTTTGCGTGAAATTCGAGTTATTGAACCCGATTTGACTGATGGGGTAGCTGGAATTGCGTGGAAGCGAAAAATAGCTGATGGCGCTTGTTACGCTGGAGGTGGTGAAGAAGAAGTTGAACTGGTCCTTGAGCACGGAACCGGAGAGAAAAACATGCAGCGGGTAGTTGTTGGTCCCCGTGTTCTGCACATAGACGTAGGCCCCCGGAGGGATGACCGTGTCAGCGGCGGAAACCGAGGGATTCGCCGTGGAGACCCAGTTGTTCAGGTCGGCGCTGAAATAGAAGGACTCGCCCACATTCTGAGGTTGCTGGGGGCCGAAGGTGACGGGAGGGGAGATGACCACCACGGTCATAACATCGGACGGATTGGTGGTCGGGATGAACGAGATCGTTGCCTGACTCGCCGGGAAAAGCGAGCCGAGTGACCAGTAGGGGAGCAGGCTGACGGCTTTGATGTCCCTTGAGGTGATCGTCATGCCTTCGGGATCGATGCGGAGAGAGTCTGCGGTGTTTCCTTGGACGGTGAAGAAATAACCCTTCAAGCGTCCGGCCGTCACCAGCACGTAATAGGTCACCGGTTGGGTGCCGGCAACATAAGCATACTGGTCTGGCTTCAGGGGGACTGCTCCGGCGTTCTTTGGTGGATTGCCCGAAAGCAAGAGGTTGTAGTCCAGCAAGCCGCCCGCATCCGCCGGGGTGACCTCCGACACCTTAAAGTCTCCTCCCGTGGCGTAGTTGTTGGCGGAGGTGAGGGTCACGATCTCGCCGTTAACAACCTGCTCGGTTATTACCTGATTGGCGTTGGTGCCTGCGCCATAGACGACGTCAGTGGTGTTGCCGCCCTGTGTCAGGAGTCCTGCTCCTGTATAGAGATACTGGGGTGCCACGCAGGTGGTGTTTCCCGGCTCGATATAAATATACTGGTTCGCCATCCAAGCATCGGTCACTCCTGATTGAGCAACCGCAGAAAGGCAGCCCAGGATCAGAAATGTGGCCAGGGAAAAAAAGGTTTTCATAGGATCTGTCGGATCAAAAAACTCTGGCGGGTTCCGGGATCCGTTCGTTGTCCGGGTTGCGGTGCCAAGCCAGCCGGTAGGCGACGTTCAGACCGGTGAGCGGTTGGGTGAGGATGATCGGGCCATTGTTGCCGGGGATTGGTGAACCGACGGTCGTCCACTTCGTGTTGTCGGTGGACATTTGCAGCTCATAGACGGTCGAGGAACGTGACAACCATGTGATCTGAATTCCCGCCTGTGGACCATATTCATCGGTCCAGTTGACCTGGCCGATCGTGAAATTCTCGGGGGCCACCGCCGGTTGGACGGGAAGCGGTCTCAGCTTGGTCCGGACGGCTCGTTGGAGCTGCCTCGACATCGATGTCCGAGTGGAAACCTGTTGGCTGGTGATCGGGGCCGTCTGACCCTGCTCGTAAGCCCATTCCGAGAGGTTTTTCATTTGAACCGGCTCTCCCGTTATCGGGTCGCAGTCGGTTCCTCCGTCGGCAAGGTTCCTGAGGTCGTAGAATTCCGTCTGGGGATCCTGGATACCCTGACCGTCGAAGTAATAAGCGTAGGCATAATCCTGGCTTCGGATGGCCCGGATCCTGTTTGGGGCGGGAACGATGCCGTTGGGTTTTCCTGCTGCGTTCTGGCCGCACCAGATGTCGTCGTAGGTGAAAAGAATGTAGTCCTGAACAGCCGGAGCAGTGCTCGGGGCAGAAATCAGGGAGCTGTAGTCTGTTCCTTCGAAACGATACTGTCTCGGATTGATTCCGAGCATGGTGCAAAGCGTGGGCAGGAAGTCGACATGGCCGACCAACTGGCTGCATTCCTGAGCGGAGCCCAACGGGTAGTCCGACGGATTCGACCAGATGAGCGGAACACGAAGCGCCTCCTCGTAGATCGAGAATGACTTCTGGCGAAGACCTCCGTGCGCCATTCCATATTCACCGTGATCGGAGGTCCTGATCAGCCAGGTGTTGGCGCGCAGGGCGATCCCTGCGGGTGAGGAGTCGAGAAGTTGAAGGATCTTATTGAACTGATAATCGGTGTAGCTGATGAGATTCCCGTAGAAGTTCAGGTATTGCTTCTTATCCGCTGGAGTCGGCAAGGGGCCCAGGCCGACACCCGATACAAGAAAGGCCTCCTGAACGGTCGGCTTGTAGTTCGTGGCAAGGTTCTCGGTGACGGTGGGAGGCAGCTCGATCGGGGGAACCGTGTCGGCTGTCCAATCCGCATCGTTGATGCTGACTCCCTGCTTGGCGGCGAGCCACTGATTCCCTTCCCAGTCGGGATTTTCCGAGGCAATATATCCGCCGCCGGAGAGGTTCAGTGGAAAGCCGAGCACGTCATGAGGATTCACCAGCGAGATGACCAGGCAAAATGGTTTGCCTCCGGGGTTGTCGATGCGGTTTTGAAGGAAGGCCAGCGCATCCTGAATGTAACGGGCATCGTTGTCGGCATAGCCCCCTCCGTAGTCGCCCAACGCGGTGTTGCGCCCTGCATCGGGTGGATCCCATTGCGTGAAGCTGTAGCGCTCGATGTCGTCCCAGATGTTGACCCCGTTCTGCTGGATGATCCCCTTGCTGAGGTGATACTTGCCGATATAGGCAACCTCGTAGCCGGCTGCCGTCAGGACGGTGCCGACATTCGGGTAGGTCGGGTTGAGTTGATGTTCCGCCTCGGACTGTTCGTTACCCTCGCTCAGCGTGTTGACTGAGAGATGCTGCGCGGGATGGAGCCCGGTAAAGAGGGTCGTCCGGGCCGGCGTGCACATGGCCGTGTTGGTGTAGGCCCTGTTGAAGGTCACCCCGGTGGCGGCCAATGCGGACTGGAAAGGAAGATTTGCCGCAGCCCAGCCTGTGGGAAACCACTGAAGGGCTCTCTGCTGGTCGGTCAGGAAAATGATGACATTCCGCCCGGTGGCGACCGGGGCGGCCGCCTGAAGCGGCCAGACACTTACAGAACCTTCGGCTGCCATGAGGGCGGCAGCACCACCCACCATCTTGAGGAAATCCCTCCTGCGGAAATCCCCGATCCCCGGCTGTTCCGGTCCTTCAACCGAAGAAAAAATATCCGACATCCCTAAACGTCGTGGCATCTCATTGCTTTTGCAAGATCCGATCCATCCAATCCATGCGGCTGCGGCGCCGGGGCTGACTGCGGTGAAAATCCAGTAGTGAATCATTCGAATTCATTTTAACCACAGAGAGCACAGAATTCACAGAGGGCCTCAGAGCTTGAAGTGCTTAGAGCGGATTAAATACTGATGCCGTCTTGCGAAAGTGGCCCTCTGCCATTCGGTCGAGTCTCTCCCTCCACGCCCTCACGGACGCAGCTACAGGCCTTCTGACAGCGCACACCGGTAAAGATCTCTCTCGGCGTTTTCCTCTGTGTTCTCTGTGGTGAATCTCCCGGCCTCCAATTCCAATTCTCAAGGAATCCAGCTAATGCTCAGCACACGCCTTGAGGAGCCGTTCCCGGATCGCGAGTCCGAGGCCCTCGGGAGGAGGAAACTCGGCTACGATGCCATCCAGTTTCCTGCCATCGAGTCTGCGCATGGCGGCGTAGAGGTTCGCGGCGGCCTCCCGCAGATTGAGTGTGGCACTCAAACGTTCGACCGAAGCAAATCCATCCCCCGGCGAGGCCCAGGCGAGAAGCCCGTATCGGGGGCCTGAAGGGATTGCCGGAAATTCTTCAGCCAGGGTCATTCGTGTGCGGGGAGCGTAGTGGCTTTTCATGGTTCCCGGTGCCGCGACCGAGGGGCCGTCTTCGGTTATGGAGGCAAAGGGTTCGAGGTCCTGCCGGGTTACCGGTCCCTGGCGGAGGATGCGGATGGCATTATCCCTTACCAACAGAATCGTGCTTTCGATCCCATGGTGGCAGGGGCCTCCGTCGAGGATGAGCGGGATTCGGTCACCAAGTTCTTCCTGCACATGACCCGCCTCCGTCGGGCTGATGTGGCCGAACCGGTTTGCGCTCGGCGCTGCGACAGGTTCACCGAGTTCCTGCAGAACCGCCTGCATCAACGGGCCGGAGCTGATCCGTACGGCAACCGTTGGCTCACCGGCGGTGACAATGTCGGGAACGATGGGTTTTTTCGGCAGGACGAGGGTCAGCGGGCCGGGCCAAAAGGCCTCAGCAAGTCGCGAGGCAAGGGAACCCGCTTCAGTGAGGAGGGTTAGCCATGTGAGATCGGGCAGGTGGATGATGAGGGGGTCGGTGAGGGGACGCTCTTTGACTTCGAAGATGGCGGCACAGGCCTCGGCATCAAGAGCCCGGGCCGCAAGGCCATAGACTGTTTCGGTGGGAAGAGCCACAAGGGAGCCCTGCGCGAGCAGTCGGGCGGCTTCGTCCACTCCGGCCGGGCCGCCGACAACCCGCGCCCTCATGATTCCAAAAGACTTTCCGATGCTTCGCGGGTTTGGCGCTCACGGAAGGCATGGAGACCCGACTCGATTTCAGGCGATTCCCTGTATAAAAGAGCTGCCGCAAAGAGTGCGGCATTCTTTGCGCCCGGTTTGCCGATTGCAAAAGTGGCGACGGGAATGCCCCCTGGCATCTGGACGATGGAGAGAAGGGAATCCATCCCATGCAGGCTCTTGCTTTCAACGGGGACTCCGAGGACGGGAACCATCGTGTGCGCGGCGAGCATGCCGGGGAGGTGGGCTGCCCCGCCCGCACCAGCGATGATAGCACGCAATCCGCGCCCATCCGCCGCTTTCGCATAGTCGGCCATCGCATCGGGCATCCTGTGAGCCGAAAGCACCCGGCATTCATGAGCAATGCCAAGGGAGTCCAGAATTTCGTGAGACTCTTTCATGGTTTCCCAGTCGGAACTGCTGCCCATCACCACACCGACGAGCGGCTGGGTTGTCTTTGGAATAGTGCTCATGGTGAATGTTACGAAATCTTTGCTTCCGCTCTGTTGACCTGTCCCTCCTCCCGACGGCCATTATCGAATTGTATTGTGACGACGGAACCTGCTTACCACAGCCCCGTTCGGACCGGAACCGTAAAATGGTTCAGCCCGAAGAAGGGATATGGCTTCCTTGTTGACGATTCCACAGGGGAGGAGATTTTTATTCATCACACAGCGATCTGCGGGGAGGGGTATCGGAGCCTGTCCCCCGGATGGAAAGTAAGATACGCTCTGAGCACGGGGGAAAAAGGCTCGCGTGCCATGGAGGTTGTGAGATTGTGAGCGGGTGCTTCCCAACATCGTTCTTGTCGGCTTCATGGGCTGTGGAAAGTCCTCGGTGGGGAAGCGTCTTGCTTCGATCACCGGTCACCGGCTCATAGACAGCGACGACCTTGTTGTTCGTGCCGAGGGCCGGACGATTCAGGAAATTTTCGAGAAAAACGGGGAGGAATACTTCCGGGAGGTCGAATCGCGCGTGGTCGGCGAGCTGGTTGGGGTTGCGGGAATTGTACTTTCCACCGGTGGCGGGGTAATTCTGGTTGAACAAAACAGGCTCCACCTTCGGGAGATCGGGGTGGTTGCCTGGCTCGATGCCGTTCCGGATATCCTTTTCGAACGGGCCTCCCGCAGTGGCCGTCGGCCACTCCTTCAAACGGAAGATCCCCGGGCCCGTTTTGATGCCCTTCTGGCTGAGCGCCTTTCCATCTACCTGGATCTCTCGGACTTCCGGGTGGATTCGACTGAGTTGAGTCACGAACAGGCGGCAGCCGCCATTCTGGATCAAGCCGTCAGGAACCAACGCTCCGCCTGAGCCCCCGGCCCGGCAGGTTCCTCACGGGGTAGTTGCCCGGGAAGTCAGGAAACCGGAATGTCAGTTGGCCTTCCTGGCCCTCTCTGCGATGGGATCCACTCCGGAAGGAAAGATGGTTTTATCGTCGTAAATGGCACCCGCCCACTGGACTTCGGCAGGCGCAGACTTGATGCTGGAAAAGTCGGCACCACGGAGGTTGGCATTTTGAAATGAATACCGGCTGATATCGCCCCAATTCTTTGTGTTTTTGAGATTCGCTCCGCGAAAGTTCACCTGATCGAAATCCGCGCCGTTGAGGTTGACCCCCTCAAGATTGGCGTCATTCATCGTGACCTGATTGAACGACGTGCCAGTGCCGAACTTTGCCCCGGTGAAAATCGCATCAGCCAGAGTGCTTTGTTGGAATGTCGCGTTGACGAGATCCGCCCCGCTGAAATTGGCGTTGTTGGTGCGTGCGCGGAAAAACTTGCTCTCCCCGAGCTCAGCATCTTTGAAGTCCTTCCCCGACATTGATTACCGGGTGTAATCCTTGCCGGGTTCGGGTGTTTGAGCATGCAGGCTTGAACCTGCAGGGAGGACGATAAGGGTGAGCGCGGCTATGAAGTGGGTGGATTTCATGATGAATGCCTAAGTCAGGGGCTCTTTGTAAAACAAGACTAATTCTGCGGGAGCCGGTGCCAGGAGTGGAAGTGTGGGGAAAATGATGCGTTAGGAATCAGGCGCCATCGCCGCCGTGTTCGTCCACCATAGATTAACTCCGTCGCAAAAAGCACAGGATTTTCCGAAACGATGCAGGCTTCGCGTCTGCAGCGGATGCACCGCAGTGGATGCCAAGCAACTACCGGGATTGCAACAACGGCCAGGCTTTCAAAGGATGGAAAGGATGGGAAGGCCGGAGCGATATTTAAAATGGAGGTTGCGGAACTGTGAATTATGGGAAACGACAAAGCGTTTCCCTCCATTTTGCGAAGCAAAATATTTTAATCCGGCGGCGATGGAACACCTTTCTCAACGGGTCCAATCGCCCGCAAACCCGCTCTTGGCACCGGCTCCCGCCGGATTAGGCTAAAAGTGTGCGGAGAAGGGCGGTGTCTTCCGCGCAGGGTGATACAGTGAGTGCGGAGGCCGATGCCGGAACGAGGAAGAATGCGCCCGGGGGGAAGATCTCCCCGCCACATTCAACAGATCCCTCCAGCACAGTATAAATGGCAAAGTGGCCGGGTTGGACGGCGGGTTCCGGGGCGCTGAGAGAAAGGCGTTCAACGTGGAAAAATTCACAGTCGGCAATCGCCCCTTTCCCGACGTGCTGGATCCCGGGTTCGAAATCCGTAAAGTCGGTGCAGGCAAGGGACTCCTCGATATGCAGAGTGCGCGACTTTCCATCGAGACCGGTGCGGTTCCAGTCATACACCCTGTAAGTCGAGTCGCTATTCTGCTGGATTTCGATGATGACATTGCCCTCGCCGATCGCGTGGAGGCGGCCGCTGGGGATGAAGATGCTGTCCCCCGATGTTACCGCAATTTCGTGCAGGGCCCGCTCGACCCGGCCAGATTGCAGCAGAGCTTCAAAACCTTCGCGGGTTGTCCCCTTCTTCAGGCCTGCATAAATTCTTGCCCCCGGCGCGCACCGCGCAAAATACCACACTTCGGTTTTCGGCTCGCCATTCAATGCCTTGGCGAGGCGGGCCGGAGGGTGCACTTGCACGGAGAGACGATCGCGTGCATCGAGCAACTTGATAAGTAGGGGGAAGCGTGGCGAAGGGTGCGGAATGGCCGGGGCACCAAAAATCTCCTCGCGGTGGCCGGACCACAATTCTCCCAGCGTCAGCCCGCGGAGCGGGCCCTTGTGCACCACGCTTTGCGCTTCTTCGCGGTCGACGAATTCCCATACCTCGCCGATCGGGGCACCCGGCGGCAATGGTTTCCCGAACATGATCTCCAGCCTCCGTCCGCCCCAGACCCGTTCCATCGGAATCGGCTCGAATATCAGTGGTGCGGAAATCATGGTGAGGGAACGCTAAACCAGAAGGTCGTTGATCAGATTCTCAATTAGTTCCTGACGCCCCGACGTGTGCTGAACCGGATCGGGATTGGAGAGCGCGATTTTTTCGAGCGTGGCAAGTGAGTGCCGGCCTGCCTCGATTTCGGCGCCCACTCCCGAGTCCCACGATGCGTAACGACCGCGCACGATCGCCTCCAGTCTGCCGTCAGCCCGGAGTGCTGCCGCGGTCTTCAATCCCCGCGCGAAGGCATCCATTCCGCCGATGTGTGCATGGAAAAGGTCCGCCGGCTCGAAAGACTCGCGTCGCACTTTGGCATCAAAGTTGAGGCCGCCGGTTCTCAGGCCGCCCATTTTGAGCACGGAGAGCATGATGGCAGTGGTTAGGTAGAGGTTCGTGGGGAACTGGTCGGTGTCCCAGCCGATGAGGTCATCGCCCGCATTGGCATCCACGGAGCCAAGAGCCCCGGCTGCAACCGCCACCTCACACTCATGCTGCATCGTGTGGCCCGCAAGGGTCGCGTGGTTGGATTCGAGGTTGAGCTTGAAGTGCGGGAGGAGATCGTACTCACGCAGGAAATTCAGGCATGCGGCGGAGTCGGAGTCGTATTGGTGGCGGGTCGGCTCCTTGGGTTTGGGTTCGATGTAAAACTGACCCTCAAAACCGATCGCCTTTTTGTGCTCGACCGCCATGTGGAGGAATCGGGCCAGATGGTCGAGCTCGCGCTTCATGTTGGTATTCCAGAGGTTGGAATAGCCTT
Source organism: Terrimicrobiaceae bacterium (assembly GCA_041737265.1). GTDB lineage: Bacteria > Verrucomicrobiota > Verrucomicrobiia > Chthoniobacterales > Terrimicrobiaceae > JBGSSC01. Next base: position 9,775 of record JBGSSC010000161.1, read on the forward strand.
CGCGTCCCCCCCAAAATGTGTATCCGGCCCCCCCCAGTTGGTGGGTCACCTCGATGGCCTTCTTTACCTGGGCTGCGGCGTAGGCAAAGACCTCCGCATTCGGGCTTGTGGCAGCACCATGCACAAAGCGCGGGTTGGCAAAAAGGCAGGCCGTGCCCCAAAGAAGCCGGATGCCCGTACGGTCCTGCTCTTCCTTGAGCATCCCGGCAATCTCATCGAGGTTGCGGTTGCTCTCGGCCAAACTGGTTCCTTCGGGTGCCACATCGCGGTCGTGAAACGCATAAAAAGGCACGCCAAGTTTCTCGAAAAATTCGAAGGCAACCCCCACACGGCGCTTTGCGTTTTCGATGGAATTGGTGCCATCATCCCATGGGCGGAGCATTGTGCCAGCGCCGAAAGGGTCGGCGCCGGTCCCGCGGAACGTGTGCCAATA
>JBGSSC010000173.1:0-6132 GCA_041737265.1 Terrimicrobiaceae bacterium
GTCCACATCCCATAGGACGCGGGCCACGGCAAGGTTCAGCAGTCCGTTGATCGCCCAGCTGTCCGTCGTTTCAACATTGTACAGCCGGGCCCCCCATTGATAAAGATTGCGGATGTTCCGCACGTAGGTGTCAATCGCCCGCCATCCATTCGCACGAGAAGGCAGGTCGTAGTCGTGACCGAGGTAAGAAATAATATCCCTCACGCCTACCGTTGCCCCTTGTTTCGCCCAGCCCTGGATCTGGTCTTTCAGGGAAAGATTTGTCCTGCGGAAGTGCGTTCCTACCAAAACGACAATGCGAGGGTGCACCGACACCGTCGGCGGGTGGGAATGGAAGTTGTACGCATACATGCCCACCAATTTGTCAGGAAATTCTTCGTCCATCGCAGCCGCCACCTCGTTCGCAAGGGTCACGACCTGATCGGATACCGATCCCATCGCCTGCGATGCCTCGCTTTCACACCACCCTCCCCCATCGCTCGGATCCACCGAAAAACTCATCTCATCGGGATTCCTCTTAAGAATCGCACGGAAGCGCTCCAGATACGTATCGACGAGAAGCTTCCTCAGTTCCTTGTTGGACAAATCGAATTTTGCAGCCTGCTTCCACTCCCTCTTGCCGTCCACCTCCGCCATAAATTCCGGACGCTGTGCGAGCACGGGCTTCAGCTGGGAAAGCAGATTCTCCCAGGAATGGCCCGCCTTGAGATTGATGCCGCTTTGCATCCGGTTCTTTTTTTTCCAATCATCCAGCCGCTTCGTGCGTTCCGGGTAGGTGTTTCCGCTGTACCAGAAAAGACGCATGATGAAGCTCGGGCTATCTGCATCATGCACATCGATTGCCAACCGGGGCTGGCGCGGAATCACCTCCCAGATCGCACCGGGAAAATACTGGCGGTAGCCCATGCGACGAAGCAGATCCCATACGGCATTTTGAGTTGCCAACTCCGAACGCCCCACCACCGCAAGACCGCCGGCGTGGCTGCGCAGGACATACGACTCACGCTCCTGCATCTGCTGCGCCGCCACCCCCGAAAGACCTTTTCGGCCTCCCTCCTCCAGTCCTGCAAAATCCCCGTCAAGGAGCGGGGCAAGCCCGGGGAAATTTTCGCGCGTGCCCACGGCAATGCCACGACTCCCATCCCCTTCCTCCACGCGGAAAGCCGCCCCGCCCATCTGGCCGAGCACCCGGGCCAGGTCCTCCGCCATCTCGCGAATTCCCGCAGGAGCCCCGGGAGCCACCACCACCGGATGAGCCGCCTGATTCTGGTCTGAAAGCACAATCTCAACCGCACCGGACCAAGAGGCGAGGTACACGATCGAAACAACGACGACCACCGGAGGGAACCATGGTCTGCAGGAACGGGATTTCATCAGCGCCATTTATTTACTGTATTGATTCACTTGATACCAGTCAAGGATGACAATCCTTTCTGGGGAGGCCTGAAGTCTGACCTGTTCAGAAATCGTCCAGGGACCGGTCCGGTTCTCACGAACGCGGCCACGTTGCCGTCGGCGTGATCCGGTGGCTTCTACGCCCAACAGCTCCCCGGATTCAGGAGCCGTGAAGCCTGATTGGCAAGCCCGACAGGTTGCTAAGCCCGCGTCTGCCGCCGGCCGGGGACTTCGATGTTGTGATCCAGCCAGATGAATCGCCGGATGAAGCAACGGTTGGGGGGAAGAGTGGGATGTTCGATGCGCTCCTTCAAGCGGGCGACTGCAAGCCGTCCGGCATCGGCCCCTTCAAGAATGATCGAATCATACCAGCGCTGGGAGGCTTCCATGGGCTGCATGTTCATGCAAACCACCTGGAGGGATCGGGGAATCTTGAGGCCGGCGACACGCAGGTGGGTAATGAGACCTGATGCGAGACGGACATCGGATGCGAAGAGGGCGGTGGGCCGTGGCGATGCACTGAGGATTTTGTCTGCGACCGCAGCCCAGTTGAAGCCCGCAGAATCCATGTCCACGGAAAAGATATTTTGCGGACGCACGGGAAGTTTGTTTTTCCGGAGGACGTCTTCCCATGCCAACCGGACGGCGTGGCTGTAGCCTGCGCTGCGGGAACTTTCGATGTAGGCGATCTCGCGGTGTCCGTGGCCAAGAAGTTTGCCAACCCCGCAGTGTACCAGATAATCCACATCAAAGTCGACGAGATCGAATTCGTCGGTCAGCTCGTATGTTCCAAAGACAACAAATGGAACACGGAGTTCACGGATGGCCTCGATGGTCTGGTGGGTGACGACTCCGGTAACGATCAAGCCATCCAGAGCGTGCTCCTGTAGCCGCTGGGGAAGGAGCGGTTGATTTGCACCGGTATCCGAGAGGATGAACGGGTGTGTTTCGATACTGCGGGCGGAACACTCTTGGACAACTCCCTCGAAGACCGTCGCGTAAGAGGCAAACGAGGCTCCGAGCACGAGGAATCCCAGCGACTCCAAGCCGGGGTGGGCGGAAGCTCCGCTGCGGGTTTTTCGGACAAAACGGCGGGCGTGGTGATTGATTGTATATCCCAGATCACGTTGCGCCTGAAGGACCCGCTGGCGCGTGGCTTCGCTGATCGATCGGTCTCCTCGCAGAGCAAGGGAAACCGCGGACGCCGAGACACCGGCTTTTGCCGCCACGTCCCGCATTGTGGGCGGCTGGGGGGGGCGTTTAGACTCGGCCATTACTGGACTCATTTTTCACGGAACTTGTCTTCGGTGACAAGAGGAAAGGGCTCTGAGGGCTTGGAATCCTTGCGATCGGGGTCTGTTGCCACAAGGAACAGGAACATCCGGACTCCCGGGCGCAATCCCCGGATCAACTGCCCCGGGGCTATTCGGGGAGCGATAAGGTCGGCCCCCCTTCCATCCGGCTCCCTGGCCACATAGAGGCGGTAGTTGGATCCTGACAAAGCTTCGAAATCGACATGCATGGAGCGTCCATCTGCTGCCTGAGCCGGTTCGCGGACGCCTTGGATTACGGGACGGGGATCCAAGCCCCGTGCTTCGATTGCGGCGATTGGATTTTCGGCAGGCCCTTTCCATGCCGCGGGCTCGAAGGCGGGAATCGACGAAACGCTCTTGGTCTTCATCGCATCGTTTTCATATTCAGCGACGGGAGAGGAGAGGAGCACCGTACGGTCGGGCACGAGAGCCATCTCTCCGAGACCGGGAACCTCATTTCTTGCTTCAACGAAGATCCGTTCAAGGCGCATCGGATAATCGACCACCATGTCCCCCCTGGAGGATCCCCACCAGGTTGTCTCCAACTCGCGTGACAGGTCGTAATCGGTGTGACCCGGCATCGGAAAACGGAGAAAACGCCAGCCTTCGAAACAAATGAAGGACCGGGCATGCAGGTCATCGGAATTCCATTCATCCTTAGTCCCGGTTGATGTCCAAATTTCCCCCTTGGCGTCTCGGAGTTGGAAGACCACCCTGCCCCAGCCACCGTTGCCCCGCACCCAAAGGCCGAGCGCCGAGGGGCGGCCCTGCAATGCCACAGGGGCAGACGGCTCTAGAATGCCATAACGGATCGCAAGCGGGCGATCAGAGGACTGTACGGGGAGGCTTGCCGCGACGGCCGGCCCCTTCCCATCGGCATCTTTTTCAAACGCAAATGTCAACTCGGGATCAGCAACCCGGTGGACCGCCCAATGCAGGCTTTCATAGTCCTTCGAAGGGCCGGGCATCAACTTCCACTGGCCGGCCTCGAAGGCTGGAAGGTCGGAACGAACGGGCGAAGGCTCCTCGCTGTACCGTGGCGCGCCGGGTTCCATCGCCCCCGTGAGCCGCACACCGGTGATCCAGACGGGTGAGGGCGAGACTGGAATTGTGACACGGCCATCGGTGACTGGCAGCCGGGTGGTGTTGCCCATGGAGTCCGTGACGTTTGCCGTTTCGCCTTCGGCCCCGGCGGTGAGGTCGGCCGTCCCCCGCACCCGCCACATCGCATAAAAAGGAATTCCTCCTTTGTTAAAAGCCGCACAAAAAGTGGTGGGGACACCCGTCGCCACTTGACGCTCAAAGTCGGCCCCGGAAAGCATCGCCGTGGCTGTTGCAAGCGCGGCGGCGGCAGGCTTTGGATTCGCGTATGGCACGCGGTGGAAGATGCCGGCCCCATAGTGCTCGGCACCATAGTAGCTCGCTGCATCATAGGGTTTGATGCAACCGTCAAACACCGAGACCCCATAGGACATGGCAATCAGGATGTAGCGGATGAGATGGTTGGCCTGTTCCTCCTCGGTCAGCGACCCGGGCTGGGTTGGGAAGAAGGGTCCCTCACGCCAGTAAATTCCGTGTTGAGGCCAGCCCAGACGCTCGATCTCCCTTCGGAATGTCCAAAGATCGTGAATCGAGCCCAAGGCGGAGGACAACTCCGGAAGCAGCTCGAACATGGGGGCATCCATGCCATACAGGTCGATCAGATCCCGCGGGAATCCTTTTTGGAGGTAGGCCAGGGTGGATTTTGGTGCCCCCCACTGCATGATCAGCCGCACTCCGGGGTACGCGCTCCGCAGCGCACGCCCGGTTGTTTCCATAACGAGGAGGTGACGTCCGATGATTTCCAGTTCCGCGGCATTAAAGGCGCGGGGACCCTGCCCGGTGTAGCGGGGATCCTGTCCGTATTTGAACTCCTTGCTGATCTGCCACTCCCCGCCGTAGTAGAAGTTGAATGTCTCCCACGCCGCGGCGTAGGGAGCTGCCGCCTCAAGGTTCTTCTGTTTGAGTTCCTCGAGCGCCTCGGGAGTGATCTCCGCGCGGCTGATAAGCCGTACCCCAATGTTCGGATCCCTCATTCCTTGGGGGAGAAAGCCGAAGGCCTTCATCTGCTCCATGGTCGTCGCTCCCGGCACATAACCGATTCGCCGCATACCCAGTTTTCGTAGCATGGCAAGGTAGGGCTCGTTCGATGCGGCGTCCGCGTAAGTAAACGGGGTCACATGGGCATGAAGCGAGCCCCAAACCCCGAACCTCGTCTCGTTGGTGGCGTTCCCCGTAGACCGCGTGTTGGGCGGCAAACGCAACAAGCTGAGATTTTGCAGGGCAGTTTCTCCTCCCGACTTCACGGCGATCCGCAGGGCGTGCCAGCCGAATTTTTCCAGTTTCAGCGGAAATTTTACCTCGGCCTCTCCGGATGGCGCAACGACCAGAGGCCGGGTTGCGGCAGTCTCCTCCACTCCGTCAAAACTCCGGGTTCCCACCGAAAGGTCGGCCGTGAGCGGATCCGACGTGTGGTTCTTCACACGAAGAGAAACTTCCACCGGCTCCGGATCCTCAAAGACATAGGAAAATTGCCCGGGCTCCACCTCAGTGCTGAACCGGGCTTCTTCGAGCGTGATGGCGTGGATTCGCAGCGAGCTTGGCGGCCCCGCCGCATGACTTCCATAATAAATCGGGTCGGGGTAGCTTCGCATCGGAGCAACCGGCTTCGAGATTTCGAAGGAGAGGCCGAAATCTTTGAGGTCCGCCAGGCCGGCAAAGCCGTGTGAGTCCACCGGAACACGAATCGCGAAGAGCTTTTGATCCCCTAATCCCGGAAGAGAAACGGGCACAGCGGTTCCATTTCCTTGCGAATCCGGCGCAAGTTTGAACGGGGTGTCCGCCGGAAATCCCGCCTCCTCACGGAACCATCGGACAACGCCACGCGGAATGCTGTGCGGCCGGGGATCATCGGAAACAAGCAACCAAACCGCCGAATAGTTGCGGTTCGGAACCCGGAATGCAAAGCGCGCCGGATCAGCCCGGAATGCACTCCCCCAGCCTTCGATTGCACCGGCATAGGAAACACCGGCCCCGGCTTTGAAGAGGTTTCGAAACCGGTAGAGAGACTTCCCGAGGTCGAGGGACTCGCCTCCCCAGGCCGGAATCGAGAAAGGCAATTCCCGCTTCCCCACCGGCAGCTCCACGATCCTGGAGGGAGCCTGCATGGCACGGGCCTTGAAGGCCTGATATCCGTCAAGGTTGAGCGGAACAAATCCAGCAACGCTCTTCACCTCGCGAAAATCGACAGACTCGACGGAAGTGGCCCCGCGCAGTTCGAGCGAAAGCCCGGCTTCAGCGACGGAAGCCGGCCCCTGCTGCTCGGCGATCAGGCGACCATCCATCCAGATTTCCCGCGAGGTCGGCCCCAGAACAAACCGCAGCA
>JBGSSC010000175.1:0-2683 GCA_041737265.1 Terrimicrobiaceae bacterium
TCGCCATCTGGATCTGCTCCTCGATCAGATAAAAATTATCCAACAGCCACTCCGCGGCAGGAGTGATGTGCCGTCCCGGCTGCACGGCCAGGGTTTTGCGATTGAATTCGCGGAGACTTTCCTCGTTCCCGGCGAGGCGATCGAGGAGCGGATTCGCCATTTCCCGGGTGCCGGTGCAGTGCCCGGCGGCCAGAGCCTTCGCATGGCGCTGCAGCTGCTCGGCACTGAAAACTTCAGCCCGCAGCGGGGGCTCGCTCGTTCGTTTGTTGGAATCCTCTTTTCCGCCCACCCATGAAACCCGGCGATGAGCCCGCGTTGACATCGGCAGGATCAGCTTCCTGTTCGCAATCCGCCGAATAAAAAGACCAGCACAGCGATCACCACAATCACACCCAAGGCACCGCCTCCAATGGCTGGTCCACCGAGATAAAACCCGCCACCTCCAAAGAAAACAAGAAGCAGCAAGGCAATAAGGAGTAGGTTCATAACAAGAATTTGTCGGCCGCGCCGGGTGCCCGCCATGGGGTATAACCCCACCACGGTTCATCTGCGTCAAGCTTCAAGACGCGCGTACATCACACCGGGGCGCAGAGCCATTTCATCTGAAAAGCACTGAAGCAGGCCATGAATGGATGAATTGAAAAACAGATAGACTTTCGGCACCGGATCTGCCATCAAGATCGGGATGAAGATTCAGGAGGCCAGCGAAAACTTACTTTCAAGGGTAACACTTCGGCTCATGGGGGAGGAAGAGCGTGAGCGATTCGACCACCTTCTTGAAGAAGAGCATTACTTGAAAAGTTCACGCATCGGGGGCAGGCACTTACGCTATGTCGCCGAGGCGGATGGGAAATGGATAGCGATCCTGACTTTCAGCGGTGCGGCGCCGCATTTGAAGGCGCGGGAAAAGTGGCTGGAATGGAGCCCGCGGCAACGGTCGCGGCGTCTGGGATTCGTCATCAACAACAGCCGTTTTTTGCTTTTGGTCGAGCGCGAACGTCACCCGAACCTGGCCTCAAAAGTTCTGGGGCTGGCCCTGCGTCGGGTCGCCCAGGATTGGCAGGAGAGCTGGGGGCAAAGGCCCTTGGTCGTGGAAAGTTTCGTGGACGAAACCCTTTATCGAGGCACCTGCTACAGGGCGTGCGGGTTTGAGCAAGTGGGAGCCAGCGCAGGGTTCTCCCGTAGCGCACGGGACTACTACACGGAACACGGGCAAGCCAAGGCGCTCTATTTGCGGGAGTTGGAACCCGGAGCACGCAAGGTGCTCTGCCGCCCCCAATTGCCCGCCGCTCTTCGAGAATGCGAAGCCGACATCGCCGGGCCTTGTCCGCTGAAAGCCCCGGAGTTGGGAAGCCTCTACGAGCGCTTCCGCGCCCTGGAAGACCCGCGCAGCGGACACGGACTCCATCACCGTGCGGCGAGCACGATGGCCTGCGCGGCCGTGGCCACGCTTTTGGGGGCAGGCAGCTATCAAGGCTATGAGGATATCTGCAAGCGGCTCACCTACCGCCAACGTCGTGCCCTGCATTGCTACCATGATCGAAAAAACGACCTCTATGTGGCACCCAGCGACTCGACATTTTATCGCGTGCTTCGCCTCATTGATCCGGCCGACTTCGAGGCCATCGTTTCAGGCTGGTTGCTCGAACAAGAAATCGGGCAACTCGAACGCCTGTCCGTCGACGGCAAAGTCCTGCGGGGAACCGGCCGCGAAGACGGCAAGCCCCTCGCCCTGCTCTCCGCCGTCACTCACCAGCTGCGCACGACGCTGCGTTCCGTGCAGATCGCGGAAAAAAGCAACGAGATCCCGGCCATCACCCCCTTGCTCGTAGGTATGAAGCTGGAAGGTTCGCTCATCACTGCCGACGCCATGCACTGTCAGCAGGAAAGCGCCCGCTTGATCACTCAGGACCATGGTGCCGACTACATCTTCGGGCTCAAAGGCAACCAGAGCGGCATCCTCGAACGCGCCCAATGTAAGCTCTCCACGGGTTTTTTTACCTCCAGAGAATGAGGCCTCCTGGGACAAAGGGCACGGCAAACTCGTGCGCCGACGCATCAAAACCCTGGAACTCAGCCCCGAGGACATCGGTCTCTGCGGATGCTGGCGCATTGCCGCCGTCGAACGCATCACCATCGACCTCAGCAAGCCCCGTTCCCAACAACTTCCCGTCACCGAGATCGCCTACTACGTGGGCAGCAGAAGCAAGGACGAGTTGAACGACGCCGATATGCTCGACGCCATCGTCGGACATTGGGACGCCATCGAAAACGGAACCCATCGCGTGCGCGACGTGAGCATGGGCGAAGATGCCTGCCGCGTCGCCCACCCAAAGGCGGCCCGCAATACGGTGACCCTGCGCAACTTGGCCAACGGCCTCTACAACCTGCTTGTCTTCCAAAAGAAAATACAAGCTCCTTCCCTGCCTTCCTGGCGGCGATCCATGACAAACAGCCAAGCTCTCAAGCACGTCCTTAGATAAAATGACTCTCCCCTCCGCATTCGTGTTTATGACCTGAAACTCCCTCTCGCCTTCATCTCAAGCGGTCCGCTTTCCTACCGGCGGGCGCCGGAAGCAACCCCTCCACGCTCCCGGCACGCCTGCCTCACAAGCACCGCTCGAACTACTGCAATACTCACGCAGTTTACCCACCCATGGAAAAATCAGATGAAACGGCTCTG
>JBGSSC010000223.1:0-5170 GCA_041737265.1 Terrimicrobiaceae bacterium
AGTTGCTCAATGGGTTGGTAGAGCATCAAGAGGTATGCGGCAAAGACAAGCAGATCTCCCAGACTGAGCTGCCCCGAAAGCACCTGGAGCGAGCCGACATAATACATGATCGCCGTCCCCGCAGCCATGAGCGTGCCGACCACAAGGGAGCTGGAAACTGATGTCATGCTCAGCCTCAGATTCGCAGCGAGGCTGAGGGAGGCCCTCTTCCGGAATTGCCGCACCTCATACGCTTCCCTCCCGAAAGCCTGAACCATCCGCACTTGGCTCAGCCCTTCCTGCGCGACCGCAAGGAGATCGCTCTCGCGTTCCTGGATGGTGGTGGACTCACGACGCACGCGGTCGGCGTAGAACTGGATCGCCCATGCCACAAAGGGCAGCACAAGCAGCGACGCCAGCGCGAGTTTCCAACTCATGGCCAGCATGATCGCCAGAGCGGAGACGAGCGTCACCAACGCCCCCAACACGCTTGCAAAGCCGCGGTTGTAGAGGGTTTGGATGCTCTGGGAATCATAGGCCACCCGGAAGCTGGAATCCGCGCTGCGTCGCGAGTCATGAAATTTCAAGGGGAGCGACTGGAGGCACGCGTAGAGCTCGGTTCGTAGTTTCAGCAACGCCTGCAAGCCAACCCGGATGAAGAAAAAGTTGGCGGCCATGTTGACGATTCCCCAGAGGAAGCTCATCCCGATGAGCGCCGCGCAGAGCCAGAGAATGACCTGTGCTGGGGCCTGCCCTGCAAACCACCTGGCGACAAACTCCCGGGCTTCTGCCGTGCCGGAGAGCGCGTCGGTGGGCAGCACCCCGTCCACGATAAACTTGAAGGGCCACGGTTTCAGCAGGTTGAGCGCGATGCCGGCAAAGGTCAGGAGGACCCCTGCCAGCGTTGGAACGTAGTAGGGGCGGATGTAGCGCAGCGCTCGCGAATAAACCGACACGCCATGGTTATAACCCGAGGTTGCGCCTTGAGCCATCCGGATTTTCCGGTGCTTGCGCGGAATACACCCCTCGCCCATGCTGACCGGACGATGTCCGCGATCCTCGATTTCCAAGTGAACAAGAAGGCATTCCAGATCAACATGGACCCCCGGATTTACGGTACATTTGCCGAGATCGGGGCAGGGCAGGAAGTTGCGCGGCATTTTTTTGCGGTGGGAGGAGCTGCCGGCACGGTGGCAAAAACCATTTCGGCCTATGACATGACCTTCAGCGATGCGATCTACGGCCCCTGCCCGCGCTACGTGAGCCGTGCCCGTCTCGCGACCATGCTGGATCATGAATATAATCTTCTGCTCGAACGTCTGGACCAGAAGGTCGGGGCGGACCGCACGTTCTTTGTCTTTGCCGACACCGTGGCGGCCCGCAGCTTCCGGCTCCACGACGAATCGCACGGCTGGATCGGCGTCCGTTTTCAAAAATCCCCCCGGGCTCAGTTCAACGAAATCATCGTCCACGTCCGGATGTTTGATTCTGAAAATATTCAGCAACAGGAGGCGCTGGGCATCGTCGGGGTCAACCTCATCCACGGCGCATACTACCTGTCTCACAGGCCGGAGAGCCTCATTGCCTCGCTCACCGACGACCTGAGGCCCGGCCGGATCGGCATCGATATGATCCGCTTCTCCGGTCCGGAATTCACCGCGGTGGACAACCGCCTCATGGCACTGCATCTGGTGACAGACGGTCTTGCCCAGGCCGCGCTGTTCCGCGCCGACGGGGAGGTCGTGAATGCAGCCGATGCCTTTTTCAAAAAGCCACTGCTCATCGAACGCGGAAGCTTCCGCCCGGTGACTCATCTCACCAACGACATGCTGGACCGCGCGATGGCGATGTTTGTCGAACGCGAGGGACTCCGCAGCGACGAGCCGGAGGTTCTCATGGAAATCACAATGAAGAACCTCCTGTCGGGGGGGTCCTTGGACATGGCGGATTTCCTCGCGAGAGTGGACATGCTGGGCTCGCTGGGTCGAACGGTGCTGATCTCCCAACATGCCGAGTTTTTCCGGCTGGTGAGCTACCTGCGCCTCTACACCGAGCGCCCGATCGGTTTGCCGCTTGGCGTGCCGGCGCTCGCGGAGATATTTCAACCCGACTATTACTCGGATCTCGAAGGCGGGATGCTCGAATCCCTCGGACGCCTCTTCAAACAAAACGTCCGCCTCTACGTCTACCCGTTGCTCAAGCCCGATGGCACCCTCGTCACCGCGGAGAACTTCGAGGCACCACCGGGCATCGGCCACCTCTACTCGCACCTCATTGAAAACGGGCGCATCCTGCCAATGGAAGGCACCAACCCCGAGTTTCTAAAAATCCGCTCGAGAGACGTGTTGGCGAAGATCCGCAGCGGGGATCCCGCGTGGAAACAAATGGTGCCGGAGAAAGTCGCCGAAATTATTTCTCACCGCCGGCTCTTCGGAGCCTGAATCGAGGGGTTTCAGACAAACTGGAGCAGCGCCCGTGAGGGCGTGGAGTGAAGCCGGAATGGCGAGGCCACCGTCTCACGACGGCGGCTACGACATTTTTTAAATTGCTCCGGTTTCGCTGGAGAATCGGACTGTTCAGCGAAGGAGAGGGGCAAGAGCGTCAAGGACTCCTCTGGCACCTTCTTGGATGGTGCCGGCGGGGTTGGAGAGCGCACGGGTGCCGCGTTCGACAGCTTCGTCTTTTATGGCAAGCGCGAGTCGGACGGAGAGGTCTTCCTTCGGGTTGTTGATCGTGCCGCCGACCCGCACATCGGTCCACACATAGCCGCTCTGGTTCTCGATGAAAACGCGTTCGCGCGAGCCGGGAATCCATTGAAGCACCTGCGGAGCGACACCCAGCCGGAGGGTTCCTTCGATTGCCCCGCTGTCGGCAACGCGAAACCCGCCCTGCACCCGGAGCAAACCTTTGGATTCCAGAATAAAGTCTGTCACATTCCAGATATCCTCCTCCCGCGTGAACTTTCCAGAAACCTGGTGGAGCGGCATCCGGCGGAACTGCGGCGAGGAGGTGAACGTCGCGATCTGGTCGAGCACCGGGATGTCTTGGAGAAGTCCTTCTGTGAGGACAAAATCGCCGGAGACCGAAGGGTCCTCAATGCCTGGCTTCCAGCCCAGGACAGTTGTACCCGAAAGAACCCCGCTCAGACGGTCTTTCCAGGCTGCCGGGAGCAGGATGCCCGCATCGACCCCTGCCCACTCGAGACGAAGGTCGGACGACTCGCCAAATTCCCCGGATCCCGAAATTTTTCCGGAGGCTCCCACCCGGCCCGTGGCGTCCGTGAGGAAAAACCGGCCGGAAGTCATCCGGGCATGGAACACCACGTCCTTGGCCTCCGGAAAACCGGGCAAAGTCAATGCTCCCCCCTCCGCCGAGATTTTCCACGAAAGTCCGTTGGGCTCGAGGAGAAGCCGGGATCCGGTCAGAGCGCCTTCCTGCACCCCGGATGAGCCGATCCAGATCAGCGAAGATGTCTCAGCCCGCAGGGCTCCGAGGGAGACCTCCATGGGCAGAGCGAAACGGGGCGGCGGGGAGGAGGATTTTTCGGTGACAGGCCGCGGCACCGATGGTTTCTGGAAACTGGCGTCCAGTCCCACAAGCGTAACCTCCTCGATTTTCCAAACCCGACCGAGGGCCGCACGCCAGTCGATGCGTGCACGGATTTCGCGGCCTTCCAAACCCGCCAGAGGGGAGAATTCGAACCCCTTCACGGAAACGTTCTGGCTGTAGGCAGAGGCTCCGCTCCAACGCAAGGGGGCATAGACAGCCTCCCCGCCAAGCGCTTTGCCGGTTTCTCTCGCAACGAGCCTCCGGAATTCCTCGCTCCGCAGAAAGCGGCCCGACCAAATCGTGAGCACAAGTCCCGCGACGCCCAAAAATAAAACCACACCTGCAAGCGCAAGCAGCCCCCACTGGAGCGGCCTCAGGCCATTAGTTCTCTTCCGCACTCCAGAAATTTAGCCCTTTTCCAATCCATGGCGAGCCCGTTAATCCGGCGGGAGCCGGTGGCGGCGAGTGGAATAGGGGCACATGGCTCTCGTGGGAAAACCGTGCCCAGCGCCGCCAGATTAAAAAATTTTGCTGCGCAAAATGGAGGAAGAAATCCCCCACCCGACTCTGCATTCCTCCCTCATTTTGCGTAGTAAAATGCACCTGATCCGGCGGCGAAGGAGCTCCCTTTCTCATCAAACCGCCTTGCCCCACCACACACGTGCAACCAACCCCCGCCGGATCAGGCGGGAGCAATCCGGGGCATGCGCATGGGTTCCTCGCAAAGAGTCGTCTGCAAAAACTCGTGAAGCAGGCGGGACTTCAGGCTTGCCGAAACCGGGTCATGCCAGAGGTTGCGAACCTCACCGGGATCGGCTTCCAGATCGAAGAGCTCCCCGTCGTTTCCTTCACGATAGACAGTGAGCTTGTGGCTGGTGGTTACAAAGGTCCGCATGTGAAATGCCGCCGTGCCATGGTGGTTTTCGACCACGGCGTTTGCCCGTACCGCACCTTTTCCTTCCCAGCTCGGGAGTTGGTTCCTGCCGGTCATGCGGCCGGGCACTTCACCGCCCGCAGCAGCCAGAAAAGTCGGAGCCAGATCGACGAGGCTCTGGATCTCATGGCTTGCGGCACCCTCCGCGACCCGGCCCGGCCAGCGGACAATGAAGGGCACGCGCACAAGGTCTTCGTACATGTGGATGGCTTTGGCCGTGAGACCGTGCTGCCCAATGAAGTGCCCATGGTCCGAGGTGAAGATGACCAGTGTATCCCGCGCTTTGCCCGAGCGCTCCAGCGCATCGAGGATGCGCCCGATCTCACGGTCCATGAAACTCGTCATCCCATAGTAACACGCCATGTCTTTTCTAAGCGACTCATCGTCCCGGTGCTGGAATCCGGCCCCGTGAATGACTTCGCCCCGCGTGGCTTCTTTCCAAAATGAGGGATCCTGCTCGACCGCAGCTTTGCGGAAGTGCAACGGATTCGCATCATGCTCGCCGGGCTCCATCGTACCAGGCTCCATCGCCGCGGGATCATACATCGATGCCCAGGGCTCGGGCACAAGATAGGGAGGGTGGGGGTCGTGGAAACTCGACCAGACGAAAAACGGGCGGTCGCCGGAATCATCCATCGCCGCGATGGTTCGTTCGGCAGTCCACACGTTGTAGTGGAACTCCTCGGGGAGACTCCACGACCTGCTGGC
>JBGSSC010000242.1:0-4661 GCA_041737265.1 Terrimicrobiaceae bacterium
GATCGGCGATGGTGACCTGCAACTCATATTCCGTATCCGGCTCGAGTCCCCACAGACTGTAACCGGTGAACCCCTGGACCCTCAGAGGCCACCGTTCCCGCTTCCAATCCGCTTTTCCCCCGCCAACGATCCTCCAAGCAACCTGGTAGTCTACCGCATGGGAAGTGCTCCATTCAAAATTTGCCGTGGTCGTGGTGACACTGTGAAGAAGAGGTGACGTAACGTGTAATGGTTGCTGGTGCGGCGGACGGTATGGCCCTGCATCCCGAGCAAATGGAGCTGCCAGATATGCCGTGCCACGAGAACCGATTTGGGAATATCGCTCGAAGGCGGGGCGAAGCTCTGTAATGGCGATTTCCTTCCCTCCCGACTGCCAGCTGCTTACGGCCGATGAATAAACGTTGTAGTCTGCGTAGCGCACATTTGAAAGATCGTTGACGGCGATCGCCGGTGGCTTGCCGCCATCGAAAATATTGCCCGCAAGATAGATCCCGTCACAATCACGCAGGTTCACTCCTCCGTTTGAAAAACGGCTGTGCTCGATCCGAATTCCTTTGGTGCCAACCATTTTCAGCGCGTCGCCGGGCTGGGCGAATTCGCAATGCAAAAATACCGCGTCGTGTCCTCCTGTTATGGTAACTGGTCCTGAAAATCGGATGCGCTCGAAAGTGACAGATCCCGGTCCACTCACCCGAACCTCCCCGTCAATGTCGGTCAGGTTTTCTCCACGCCCTCGGATCGTAATCGGCTCTCCTGTGGAGGTTTTGACCTCCATGCCACCTGAGTATTTGCCGGGTGCGAGATAGAGCGTGTGTCCTGCTCGCAAGCGGGATGCAGCGGAAGCCGGTGTCCGCCAGGCATTCGCTAAACTCAACCCGTCGGCCTCGTCATTTCCTTCCACGCTCAGGTAGAAGATGTTTTCTTCGTAGGGAAAAGGCCCTCGGTCCGAGTTATCGGGTCCGGTGCCCCGGAACCGCGACGTCGCTTGCAGCCGATAGTCTCCATTCTCCGGATCGGCAAATTCGGCGTCCGGGTCCATGTTTTCTTCCTGTGCAACTCGGATGTTGTCTGCAGTTGTTTGAAAACCGCGATGGTAAGCGTTGCCGCCTCCCACGATGCTGTGCGAAAGATTAAACGAATGGACATCGCCAAGACCGACGCAACGGTCGACCAGCCCCGGGCCGTCAAAGCTGTGCAGCAACCCGCCCTTGATCTGAATCTCGCCATCCCGAGCGATCGAATTCTCAATCTTGCCCGGCCCAACAGCTCCGTAAACACGAATGCCACGGCTGCTGCGATAGGTGTCGCAATGACGTATCGTGTCATTGTTCACATTGTAGGCCGCTATACTGGCACCTTCAGAAATAAAACGGGAAGTGTTCCCCCAAGCAGTGCTATGTTCGATCACATTGTCGGAACCGGGCGGAAAGCGTTTCCCAGATCGTGCGGTGTTCAGCGCGATGCCACCCCCATTTAAAAATGCGGTGCACCCACGGATAACGCAATTTTTTCCAGACCCGATGACAATGCCCCAGGCCCCTCGGAATCCGGGGTGGATATCGATCATTTCTGCAGTGTTAAATCCCGTTGCGGAGATGCCGTCGATCACCACACGTTGCGGGCTCTCTAAATACAATCCGTGGGTTCCCAGGACCGAAACGGTGTAAGAACTGGCATCCGGCTTCTGCAAGTCGGAAGCTTTGAGGTAGAGCCGTTTATTTCCCTCATCATAGAAGTATGCCCCGGGGAGAAAGGCAAGATCGTCCACACTTGCTGCTTTTGTTAGCAAGGTGAGCGTGTTTCGCTCATTGACTGCCTGCACGGGTTGCGGGAAATCCGCCTGGAAAACAGAGGGCTTACCCTCGACAGGCCTAAGCGGAGGCATGGGTAAATCTCCTCGTAGCAACACAGTCCCGGGGATCTCTGCGCGAAGGACGGTCTGCTTGTCCGGGCCACCGAGATTCTCGCGCTTAACCGCCTCAAAGTATTCACCCGGCAGGATGGTGAGGGTGTCGCCTTCCGCCAGCTTATCCACGCCCTTTTGGATCGTGCGAAAGGCCTGCTCCCGGGTTATGCCCTCGTTTGCATCGCTGCCTTCGAGCGAGACAAAATATTCAGCTGAGTGGAGGGTGCCTAAAGAAGGCATGCACAAGGAGAGCAGAGCCAACAGGCTCGCAATCGAATGGGAATGGAAGGATTTCATTGTTGGGAATCAAAAATTCGAGCAAGGATCGGCGAGAGGCTATCCGCCCAGATATCAAGTCCCTTCGGCGCGACGTGCAGGAGGTCGGGCATGATTTCTTTCGAGATGGTTCCGTCGGCCCCGACCAGACGGTCCCCAATATCGAGAAAGACGACCTTGTCGGTCTTCTCTGCCAACTCCGCGAGGCTCTTGTTGATCTGCTTGATCTTCTCGTAGCCGGGATTGTTGTGGATCGACTCCCCGCGCGGGAAAATGCCCATCAAGATGATCTCCGAACCGGGAGTTTGCCGGTGCAGGGTTTGAACAATTTTTCCTATTCCCAGGGAGATTTCATCTGCGGTGTACCTGCCAACGTTGTTTGTGCCGATGAGAAGGACAATGGCCTTGGGTTTTACTTGTTCGAGCGGGCCATTTTCGATGCGCCACAGGACATTTTGCATCCAGTCGCCGCCGATCGCAAACATGCCCGGTTCGTATTGTTCTCCGAACCTGCTGTTGAGCATGTCCCGGGTCCCCAAGCGGGCCGTGATCGAGTCGCCGATAAAGACCAGTTTGGGCTTTTGCTCGAGAAGCGCATCACAAAGCCCTTGGTGCTTCTTCAGATAGTCCTCATCGGGTTTGACGGTTCGGTATGACAGGACCGGAGTTGCCGCGTCCGGTGCCGGTTGAATCAGCTGTGCGGGCGGAGGCGGGACCGTGCCTCCGGGAAAAGCTTCGATCGTGTAGAGCAGCTGGACAATCAGAGTATTGGCGTCTTCCGAGGCAAACGCGACATAGGCGGTATCTCCCTTTTTCACGGGGCCCAGGTTGCACTGGAAGAGATAGGGGTCGCGAGCCACTGCAGCCACCTTTTCAAACTTCAGGGTGTCATTGAGGTAGATTTTCAAGTCCATCCCGTCCCCTTGGTTCCGTCCCTGGATGTTGCCTTGAGTTACCCACGCGTCCCCGGGATGATCTTCGGAAAACTGGTAAGCGGAAATTGCATACTGCTTGACGCCGTCACGCATGCCGCGAACCCGGTTGTTGAGGGTGCCGGCGCGGATGGTTTCGGCTTCATCGTTGTAATAATTCCCTCCGTAGATCCATCGCTCCGGCGATTCGTTGACATAGGAGAGAGCTTCGTAATTGCCGGCATCACCCATCGGGCCTTGTGAATTCATTAACACCCGCCAACCCGCAGGAGGCTGCGGCTGCCAGCAATCGTAGTAGCTTGCGATAAGTTCGCCTTCCGCTGTGGCAGCCATCGCCGGCACAAAGGCTGAAAGTGCGAGCGCGCAGGAGAGATAGCAGAAGCCGCTTGCCATGGCGAACCTGCGTGGCACCAGATTCAGTCTGACGAAGATTGCGGGAAAGGATTTCGTTTTCATCGGATGTTGTGTGGTTTTCTTAATTTTCCAGCGGGTTGAACCAGCGGGCAGGCTCGGTGGCGAAGACCGGAGGAATTTGGGGATCCACGCTGAAGCGGCCGGTGCCGCTGATCTTCCAGATACGGCCGGCATGTTCGGGACGCACCTCGATCTCTGCCCGCACGGTTCGGGGCTCGTCGGGTTGGTCTTCACTCGGATAGTGATCGCCCTGATTCCAAACCCGCCTCCCATCCGGGTCCCAAATCATGGTCAGTCCGCCGCTGTCACGGCGGGAATCGATCCAGAACCGTTCGATGCCCTCGGGCACTTTGAAGTAGTAGGTGCCAACATCCGACATGTACATGGAATGCCCAACGTCGAGCAGGAGCACTTCCGGCGTGTCGCGCTCGCTGACCGGGACAGCCAGGGTCCAAGTGTTGGGTTTGGGGTTGTGAAACTCGACGGTGTAAACCCCGGGCGGAAACCCGGCCGGGATCTCGATGTTTTGGGAGGTCACAATTTTTTCATTGATCGGATACTCGCCCGGACGTTCGGAAAAGTCCCAAATGCCAGCCAGCATCTCTTTGCCGGTGGCGTCGAGAATCCGGTAGTTGACTTTGGTCGATTCGGGGAAAGGCTGGGGCGACCAGCCGTTGCGCCAAGCGCGGAGACGCAGCAGCACCGGTTTGTCGGGTGCGTCTTTGCGCAGTGTTATTCGGATGACCGGCTCCGAAGTGGTGGGCGGGCGCAACTGAAAACTATCGACAATCGGATCGGGGCGCCGACCGGCGTCGGCCAAAGCCCGCAGCCCCATGGGAAACCATTTGAGGTGTGCGCTGGTAAAGGCGGCATAGTCGGTGGAACCACCCGAACCCCTGGAAGGGTTGTTGGTCCGGTGAATGTAGCCATGCAGATATTCGGGATATCGTTCTCCGTCCCCTATGAGATAGGTGCCGGCGTTGACATGGGCCGCGACCCGACGCAAATGGTATTCTTCGCCGGTAAGCCGCCAGGCATCGGCGGCAGTGGTGTATTGCGGATTGCGGCGATTGTATTGATCGATTTCGAACTCGTTTTGGGAGACGGGGACAATCCGATCAAGGTAGAGTTTG
>JBGSSC010000286.1:0-3280 GCA_041737265.1 Terrimicrobiaceae bacterium
CCAGAGCCTGCCTCTGTCTTCCTCTGGTCGGGGTGCCCTGACATCAATCGCCCCGGTCCGGGAAAAGTTTCTGATTTTAGCAGCATGAGATGCGGGTATGTTACAGGGATGCCGCAGCGAGCC
The DNA here is from genome assembly GCA_041737265.1 of Terrimicrobiaceae bacterium. Lineage (GTDB taxonomy): Bacteria > Verrucomicrobiota > Verrucomicrobiia > Chthoniobacterales > Terrimicrobiaceae > JBGSSC01. Next base: position 124 of record JBGSSC010000286.1, read on the forward strand.
TTTCATGTGATGACGAAGCCCATCGGGCCGCTCTGCAATTTGGATTGCAAGTATTGTTTCTACCTTGAGAAGGAGAAGCTCTTCCCTTCCAACGAAAACTTCCGGATGACGCCGGAAGTTCTGGAGGAATACATCCGGCAATATATTTCGCTGCAGGATGTTCCGGAGGTTTCCTTTGCGTGGCAGGGAGGGGAGCCGACGTTGATGGGTGTCAAATTTTTCCGTCAGGTGGTGGAGCTTCAAAAGAAGCATGCAGGCGGGAAGGTCATCTCGAATGCTCTGCAGACGAATGGGACGCTGCTTGATGATGAGTGGTGTGAGTTCCTCTCGGCGAACGGGTTTCTGGTTGGCCTGAGCATCGATGGCCCGGCGCGTTTGCATGACTCCTACCGGGTGACGAAAAAGGGCGGAGGTTCGTACGAGAAGGTGATCGGAGGTCTCCGGCTGCTCAAGAAGCACGGGACGGAGTTCAACACGCTCACGGTGGTGAACAAAGTCAACTCCCAGAAGCCGCTGGAGGTTTACCGGTTTCTTCGGGACATCGGATCGGGGTTCATCCAGTTCATTCCGCTTGCCGAACGGCTGCCCGATGCCGAAGCCAAAGCACTTGGTCTGGACCTTGCGACCCCGCCACGCGTGGATGAAGAGGGATCCGTGCGCCTGCCGGTCACCGATTGGAGCGCTGAACCGCGCAAATACGGGGAATTTCTGTGTTCGATCTTCGACGAGTGGGTTCGGCAGGATGTGGGAAAAACCTTCGTCCAGATTTTTGATGTGACGCTTGGCAACTGGGTCGGGGCCGGAGGCGGATTGTGTGTGTTCAGCGAAAAGTGCGGAACCGCGATGGCCATGGAGCACAACGGGGATATCTATTCCTGCGATCATTACGTTTATCCCCGCTACAAGCTGGGCAACGTCCTGAATTCAACGCTTGGCGAGATGGTGAATTCGGAGTTTCAGCGTCAGTTCGGAGAAGATAAAAAGTCGACCCTGCCGCGTTATTGCCTCGAATGCGATGTGCGCCACCTTTGCCATGGCGAGTGCCCGAAGCACAGGTTCCTGCGGACGCCGGACGGTGAGGCCGGGCTCAATTATTTCTGCGCGGCCTACAAGCAATTCTTCAGCCACTCCCGGCCGGCGATGCGGCAGATGGGGGAGCTTTTACGGCAAGGCCGTCCCGCTGCGGATATCATGCGGATGGTGCCGCCGGTTTGAGCTTCAGGGAGCGTCCTCGGCTTCGTCATCCTCCTCAATTTCCCGCCGGATTGCTTTTGAGATAAACGGCCTTGCGAAGCCATAGGCAAGGAAGCCCACAAACAGCAGAGCCGGCATCCATTCGTAGTGCATCGCACAAAGGGCCAACACGACGATGACTCCAAGAAACCGCGGAATCGAGTGTTGGGTGCGCCAACCCACGCCTTTGAAGCTCGGGTAGCGGACCCGGCTGAACATCATGAACGAGAGGAAGAGTAGAAGCGCCGGCAGTGCGAACTTCCACGGGCCGATCTCCCGCGCTCCTTCTTCGATCCAGAGCATGAAAAGAGTCAGCGATGCAATCAGGCCGGCAGCCGCGGGGATTGGAAAGCCCACGAAGTCGCCGGGAGGACCTTTGTGCTCCTGGGTCTGCGCAACACAATTGAAACGCGCAAGGCGGAGGGTGCCACAAAGCAGGTAAACAAACGCGATCACCCAGCCGGTTTTGGAAAAATCGCGCAACACGATCTGGTAGGCGAGAAGGGCCGGCGCTACTCCGAAGGAAACGACGTCCGCGAGGGAATCGAATTCCCTGCCGAACGCACTCTCATGCCCTCCGAGGCGGGCGAGGCGGCCATCGAGAAGATCGAAGACGCAGGCACCAAGAATGAATGCGATTGCCTGGTGGTAAAGCCCGCTAACCTCCGCACCTTGCTGGGCCGCCAGGGCGGCTTCGATGATACGCAGCACCGCCGAGAACCCACAAAAGAGATTCCCCGCCGTCATCAAATTCGGCAGGAGATAAATTTTTGGCTCGTTCGGGTTGTCGTTCATCTAGCAGGCTGTCGGACTTTCCAGTCCGAGTGGAATGTTGGCTGAAAGGTGTGATCTGCTGTGGCCTTCCCGCGCCGGACAGCCTGCTGAAACGGCACTTCGTGCCGCAAGATCGAGGAAAATTGGTGGTTCTTCTTCCACGAAGCGGAAATTCAGCAGCCTGTCTGGCTCCCTGCCCTTCAGTGCTTCGCTGAAAGCCTTTTCGCATTCGAAAAGTAAATCCGATTTCTTGAGGGAGGTGGCTCTGAAACTGAGGGGATGAATAACCTGACTCAAGTGCATCATCATTGGGTCATTTCGATGACAGGACACTTGCGCCGCCTCCCGGAATCCGGGCGATGGGAGTTTCCCCCGCGCTGACCCGGTCACCCGGGCGCACAAGAGTTTCGGTGCCGTCTGGAAAATCGACCTCGGTCCGGGATCCAAAGCGGATCATTCCAAAGCGCTCCCCTCGCGCAAGGGGATCTCCGACGCGACTCCAGGCGACGATGCGGCGGGCGATGGCACCGGTGATCTGACGCACAACCACCGAGCATCCCTCGCCCCGGATCACCCAGGTGCGACAGGCATTGAACTGCGACGAGCGGGGATCCCTGGCATCGTGAAAAGCCCCATCACGGGGTTCGGAATGGGTCACCTCGCCCGCAATCGGGGACCGGTTGACATGCACATCGAGAACCGAGAGGAAAATCACGATTCGCCGCACCGGGCCCCCAAGCAATCCATCCCCGTCGCAATCCTCCACAGCTACCACCACTCCGTCGGCCGGCGCAACGGCCAAGCCGGGGTCACCGGGCGGAGTGCGCTCCGGATCCCGAAAAAAATAAAACGTGAACAAAACCGCAAACGCAAGAAAGACGGCCAGCGGCTGGAAAAAAAGCAGCGCGACGAGCCATGCTCCGCCAAGCACCACAAGAATCCACCGTGCCTCAAGAAGTGCCCGGGTTTTCATTTCAGTGACCCTTTTTAAAGACTCAGGAAGGCACGGAGCCAGTTATTTCGGGATCGCCGGAAGATTCGCCACCAGAGGATGAGTCCTCAGAATCAGCCAAAATAGCCGGCTCGGCGTTGGGCTCGGCGTTGGGCTCGGCGTTGGGCTCGGCGTTGGGCTCGGCGTTGGGCTCGGCGT
>JBGSSC010000314.1:0-7286 GCA_041737265.1 Terrimicrobiaceae bacterium
GACCGGGATGGGAATGCCGCCACAGCCGGGGTCATGTGCGACCCCGAGGGCAATGGACCCGGGCACCTGGAGCACTCGCTGTGAGTGCCGACTACCCACTCATCCGCTCGATCCACCTGAACCGGTGGGAGCCCGCGTCGAGCCACCGTCTGGACGAAATACGGCACCGTCAAGGTCGTGTGGAAGGACGTGGCCGGGGAACGGTGCTGGTTCGCCAACGGCACCGGGGATGCCAAGCGGGAGGCCGTTCCCGCCATCGAGCACATCGAACAGATGTGCCAGAGCATGCACTGAACCGTGCGTGCTCGGAGAAACTCACCCGCCTGCCGGGGTGGGTTTCTTTTTAAGTGTCAAAGCAACGCGGCTAGCCAATTTCAGGAATTCACCAGTTTGGCAGGATAGGCTCATGAGAGGTCTCCGGGGCGTCGGCTGTCTCGAATACCCAAACTGCTTTGAGACACCATCAATCACCATCAATCTCTATGGGCGGTCCACCAATGGCTGATGGAACAAAAAATGAGCGGATCTGTTCGCCTACGAGTTCATATGATATCTCGCGAGAATATCCGCAGTCTGACTTGGCAGGCGCAAAGTCTGCTTTGCTTGCTCGCGCATCTTACATTCCAGCCAATCGGGAGGCGACGGCTTGGACGCTCGCTTCGATTGTCCATTCCAGGCCGCATTCCCCGGCAAGTTGCACGTAGGGTTGTTGCCATGATTGCGGCGGATCGGGAAATGCGATCGGGATGGCATGCGTGCCGCGCTGCTCGAACGTCATCTGGATCGCCTCCTTCAGCTTCGGGCTTTCCGGCAGCCCCATTTTCACGAGAAGCGCCATGTCCACCAAGTCTTTGACACGGCTGTTCGGCCTTTCGCGCTGTCGTGTGTAGGCATGAAGTTTTTCGGCGAACTGTTGCTCCCGCGAAATGGCAATGCATGGGACGAGCGGGATGCCTGCAAATTCCAACCAATCGCGCCCCCGGATAATTTCTGTTGGACGGACAACGGCATCGCCGATTCCCAAATCGAGATGGAATTTCGTGAAGACCCGGCCGGCCAGCGATGCGATGACAGGGTATCGAGATCCGCCCTCGGGTGCGCCCTCCAGGTCCAATTGAGGAATACCGACGGCAAATGTAAAATAGTCGCCCATGTCCGCCGCAGCCCTGTCTTGGAGACGTTCCAGAACGTCGTCTTTTCGTACAGATTCTCCGGGAAAAGACAGGTCGATATCCTTCGTCGTGCGAGCGGAGCGCAACCGGAGTTCCATGGCGTAGCCTCCCTTGAGCAGCCAGGGCGCGTTTGGTTCGGAAAAAAGACGTGCCAGCAGGCGGTCAAACGACACCTGTCGGCGCAGCCGTTGGAGATCGATCCCCTCGGCGTGTGCGAGCGATTTCAACCGCGCCTCCAATGCGATGCGAAATGAGGTAGCCGTCGCGTATCGGTGGGTCGTTTTCATTCCCGCCCCTTTTTATGGCTCCTGAGCCAAGCAGGCAGCTTGTCGCTCTGCGCTTCCCTAGCTGTGATCAACCCGCGATTTCTCGCCTCGTCGAAAGCTTGTTTGAGGAGATCCGAGGACAGCCCCCCAACGGCGGCCAGATCGAGAATCGTCCTAATCGGGCGGGTGACTCGAAACCCTTCTCTCTCCTCCACATCAGCCGGTGCAAGGTCGGCGTGATGCAGGACGAGAATCGCAGGGGTCTCCGCTCCCCGGCGGAACTTTGCCGGAACCGTCATGTGCAGCTTGGCCGGCATGTTGTCCGAGAGGTCAAAAATCCGGAGCGCCGTTTCGTGGGAGTAAACCCCCTGCGGCACGTCATCCCGGCCCCGCGACCAAAGCGACCACAGAATGAGATCGGACTCCGGCGGCAGGGGATACTGTTTGAGGCGGTAGATGCCGCGATACTCGCGCGTCCATTTTCCGGAGCGGACATGGTAGGCGTGATTGGTCCGGTCAAATCCAGCCGTCTCCGCCTGCTTCGCCGTAAAAAAGCCCCCCTGAGCTTCCGCAATCGCGAAAAGCCCGGCCTGACTTTCTTGGAATGACCGCTTCATCCCATGACGTGTATCCACATGGGTGGCACGGATCAACATAAATAGCGTATTATCTACGCTGTTTATGTAGTCTCAAAATCAAAGGCGATCTGATTCCGGAAGCTGCCGCCGAGGAGATCATCGGCGAACTCCAAGCCCTGTTCGTCCGCCACAATGCCGGGGCCGCGCTGAGCGCGAAGGCTTTGTTCAAGCCAACCAAGGAATTCCACACCGCGCGCCACACGCTGTATTCAGCAGACGAAAACATGGAGATCGATAAAGTGGTGCCGGTCGCGGCGAGCGTGAATGCGAAAATCGGATGCAGAGGCGCGCCTGAAATTGCAGCGATGGAACTCAGTGACCCTTGCCAGAATCCATTCCCTTGACCCCTGATGTTCCGCTCAGCTTCGACCAGAAGTAGTCGTAGCCGGCGACCACGACAAAGCAGACCATCGGGACGATGAACCCGGCGGACATTGCGTGAACGTCCGTAACATGTCCCATGAGCTTCGGCATGATGGCACCGCCCATGATCGCCATCACGATGAAGGAAGAGGCTTTTTTTGCCCGGGCCCCGAGGCCGTGGATGCCGAGTGAGAAGATCGTCGGAAACATGATCGACATGAAAAAGTAGCTGAGGAAGACGGCGGCGGCGGAAACCCAGCCGAGTTTGAGAAACACGAGCAGGCTGCAGAGGCCGGCCAGGCACGCGAAGAGAGAGCACCTTGTGGGCTGAAAACTTCTTCAAAAGTCCGGCCCCGATGAATCGCCCGATCAGGAAAAACACAAACCCTCCGGAGGCCAGGTTCGAGGCTCCCTGATCGCTGAGGCCGAGCAGTCCGTTTTTGTGAACCTCAAACCATCCGCCCATCGCCCCGCCCTTCCAGGCCTCTGGAATCGCCGGGACCTGCGAGGTCATGTAGTTGATGAAATACGCGAAGATGCCGCACTGTGCGGCAACGTAGAAGAACTGGGTGAGCGTGGCGCCCGAAAAGTGCGGATGGCTCCAGATGCTGTGGTTGGTGAACCGTCCATTCATCAGCAGGAAGGCCAAGGTGCCAATGGCAAAGAGCGCTCCGGACGAATAAAGGAGGGCCTGGTTTTCGCTCATTCCCAGCTTCGCGCCGACCGAGGGAATCGCCACGATGGCCGAGATGATCATCCCGACCGCGAGCGAGGAACTCTGTGAGGGGCACTTCGCCGAGCGCGCCGTCAATGTGCTGGCCTTCGGGTTGCCCGGACGCGGCAAGACCCACTTCCTGAGCGCCATTGGCTATGAGCTGATCCAACGCCATGGTAAGCGGGTGCTCTTTGTGCCCAGCTATCGGCTGGTTCAACGCCTCTTGGAGGCCAAACGCGACCTGCGACTGGCCGCCGAGATCAAGAAGCTGGAAGGCTTCGAGGTGGTGATCATCTTCTCTCGATGCAGAAACGCCAGAATCCTCCCCTGAAGAGAGGAATTGCTGGTATTAAGAACTATCTCCTGTGGTTCACGATCGAAGAGACAGACACCACGCCCGTAAAGCTTCTCTCGCCGATGTCCTTGGGCGGCTCTTTTCACGAGCACACCCTCGAATCTCCCCGCCGCAACCGGCCTGACTGAGGTTTAAAATTTTCGACCATTTCGATCTTTTTTCGGTAACCCCTGACATTCAAGTCGGTTCGGACAACCACATCCAGAACTTCAAGAAACATGCCTGACCACGACAAACGTGTTGTTATTTTTGTTGTTATTCGCCAAATCATAGAGCAAATAATCAAACCAAGTCACTGTAATTCAACAAGATGAGCGGGTAGCGGGAATCGAACCCGCATGGCCTGCTTGGAAGGCAGGAACTTTACCATTAAGCTATACCCGCGAAAGAAATTCCATTTAACCCGCGCCGGGGGTTGGGGGTCAATAGGAATAACGCCCAACTTCCGGGAGAAGTTGGGTGCTGATGCGCCGGTCCATGGAGAGAGATCCTCCTCCGAGGAGGAGAAGCGCGAAGCCGGAGGCCATGATAAGCAGGGGGAGTTCGAGGTCGGGGAAGCCGGCACCGGCATTAATGAAGTAGATTGCTCCCGCCATGAGGATGACGACGAGAAGAGCGGCGAGACGGGTTGCGAGACCGAAAAAAAGAAGGAGCGTGACCGCCACTTCGGAGACAATGGCCAGGGTTGCGAGCAGCGCAGTGATTCCGAAGCCGGTGGCACTGGACATCTGCTCGATCGAATCCGCGAATCCTCTGCCCCCGAACCATCCGAAAGCTTTTTGGCTGGAGTGGAAGAAGAAAATGGCCACAAGAGCCATGCGCAGGAATACCGGCGCAATGCTTGGGCTCGTTTTGAAAAATGCGAATACCGGGTTGCTTGTCACGGGCTGGAAACCTAGCAGGCCGAAAACCGTGCAGGAAAGAAATTCCTCAGCCCGCAGAGAAGGAGGCAGCCGCGGCTCGCGCGGCAAAAGCGCGCAGGGCCTCGTTGCCAGGCCTCTCAAAGAGGGGGTCATCGCTCAAAATTTCGCGCGCTAGAGCTGCCGCTTCACCCATCATCGGCTCGTCCTTTGGCAACTCGGCAAGCCGGAGCGGTGGCAACCCGCTCTGAGCAGTACCAAGAAGATTGCCTGGACCGCGCAACTGCAGGTCCACTTCGGCGATCTCAAATCCGTCGGAGGTCCTCTCAAGCGCGGCAAGTTTTTCTTCGCAGCCATCGAGGGCCGCCGGGTCATGGAGGAGAATGCAGAAGCTCTTGTGCCGGCCGCGTCCAATGCGGCCGCGGAGCTGGTGGAGCTGCGCGAGGCCGAAACGCTCGGCATTTTCCACAAGCAGGAGAGTTGCATTGGGCACATCAACTCCCACCTCGATGACAGTTGTGGAGACCAGCGCGGCGATCCGGCCCTCTCGGAACCCACGCATGGCCTCTTCCTTTTCGTCGGGAGGCGTGCGCCCGTGCAGCAGCGCCACGCCGTGCGGAGCGAGCAGGCCCTGCCATTTGCCGAATTCCTCGCTGGCAGCTTTCGCCGCGAGTTTGTCGGATTGCTCGATCAGCGGATAAACAATGTAGGCTTGTCGCCCCTGGGTGAGGTGATCGCGCAGAAACTCCGCCACTTCGGGGAGTTTCGAGGCAGGGCGCACAACGGTCCGCACCAAGCCACGCCCCTCCGGTTTTTCGCGAAGAAAGGAAATATCGAGATCGCCGTAAAGGGTCTGCGTCAAGGTGCGCGGGATGGGCGTTGCCGTCATCACAAGTATGTCGGGAACACTGGGCAGCGAAACCAAACGGCTGCGTTGCATCACCCCGAACTTGTGTTGTTCGTCGATGACCACCAGGCCGGGACGAAGGCTCCCGGCGTCCTCGTAAAGCAGCGCATGCGTGCCAACCGTCACGCCGGGTCCGGAATCCAGAAGCGGGGCTTCCCCGGTTTTCCGGCAAGACGTGCAGATCGACACCGGCACGCCGAGCGGCTCAAGCATTTGCACAAAATTCCTGTAGTGCTGCTCTGCGAGAATCTGCGTTGGAGCCATGAGGACGGCGGGATGCCCGCTCTCGATGCAATCGAGGATTGCAGCCAGGGCGACGAGTGTTTTGCCCGAGCCGACATCTCCCTGCAGGAGGCGGTGCATGCGACGTTCGGATGCCAGGTCCCGCCTGATCCCGGCGATGGCCTCCCTCTGGGCATTTGTCGGGCGGAAGGGAAGACCATCCAGCAATTTTCCGACCAGGGCCCCGGCCCCCGGTTTGGCAACGCCCGGGATGGTGGCCCAGCGGGCACGCCGGAGTTGAACGGCAATCTGCATCGCGAAACATTCGTCGAGAACAAGGCGATCACGCGCGGCTGCCGCTTCCCCGATGCTTTCGGGAAAATGGATCGAGCGCAGAGCCGGGGCAGCGGCAGCGCCCCTGCCCTGCAGAAGACACACGTCATCCAGCTCGCACTCCTCAAGAGCGCGCAAAATCAGCGTGCGGATCAGCCGCGGAGTGACTCCCTCCCCTGCCGGGTGGATCGGCACGATGCGGCGCATATGCGGGGAACCCTCTTCGTCCTCATCATCAAGGATCTCATACTCGGGGTGATCGATCACGATCTGCCTGCCCTTTTTCTTCGGCCTCCCGTAGACAACGACAGATTGTCCAACCAGGAAGACTTTTTGCATGTAGGGCATGTTGAACCACCGGCAAATCACAGGCTGGGCGAATGCCGAGCCGGAGGCATTCTCGATAGTCGCCTCGTAGACGCCCTTGCGCCCGCCAAAGCGTTTGAGAGCCGTGGCGGCAACCTCTCCATGGAGGCAGACGGCGGTCTCCAGTTCGTGATCAGGAAACTCGGCGAATGCCCGCCTGTCTTCGTAGCGATGAGGATAGTGACGAACGAGACACCCGAGGGTCTCGATGCCAAGGCGGGCGAGGCTGGCAACCCGGTTTCCGGGAACCCATTCCAGGTCGGCCAGCGGGGTTTCGGGGCTTGCCTTCAAGAGGAGGCCCGCATGGCAACGATTTGAAGTTGCGGCTCGTCGCGGCCTGCGAAGGTATTCCGCTCGACGCGGAATGCGAGGTCCCAGGGAGGCCGGGCGAGGCCCGCTTCAACGCCATTGAAATAAATTGCCGCGAGTCGGGATCGGCCAACCGGCAGGTCAAAGCGCAGGTGCTTCTCCTTGAGCACACGCGGCTCGGCTACCGGCCTGACACCACGGGCGAAAAAGACCGGTTGCGAGTTTCCACACCCGAACGGCTCCATGCGCTCCTGCGCGGAAAGAAAGGAATCGTTGATCTCAGCAATTTCGAGTTCGGAATCGAGGTCCAAACGGGGGGTCAGCATCTCCGAATCGCTTCCTGCCCGGGCGACGCTCTCGAACGTCGAGCGGAATTTTTCGAAGTGTTCCTCGCGGATGCTCAGGCCGGCAGCAAGTTCGTGTCCGCCGAATTTTTCAAGCAACTCCCCGCACCTCGACAAAGCATCCACAAGTGAGAAGCCTTCCACACTGCGACCACTTCCCTTGCCCAGCCCGTCCTCGCCGAAGCCGATCACAACCGTCGGCCGGTGATGGCGCCGGGCAAGGCGGGATGCGACAATTCCAAGCACGCCCTGATGCCATTCCCTCGCGCCGGCGACAATGCTCGCATCCCGCATGGGATCAAAGCGCTCGCTCACCCAGTGCTCCGCCTCAAGACTGACTGCACGCTCAACATTCTGACGCTCCCGGTTCTGCCTCTCCAGACTCGCAGCGGCTGCAGTCGCGACCACTGGATCATCGGTTGTGAGCAATCGCAGG
>JBGSSC010000321.1:0-2298 GCA_041737265.1 Terrimicrobiaceae bacterium
GCGGAGGCGACCGCTCGCAGACTGTCGAAGCCGTGCGCACCATCCTGAAGACACTCACGGCACGCGGCTGGCAGTTCAAAGCGCTCTGTCGCGACTACCCCATGGACGATATCACCAACGCACTGCTCGACACACCCACGCCCGACCCCGCAGCCACGGCGCCCAGCCCAGGCTGCAGCAGTCGTGGCACACGCAAAGCCAACCCGCTTCCGCGAACTCCTCTCCAGCCGCGGAGGCATCCGCGATGCCATAGTGCTCGCCGAGGTCCTGGGAAAACCCCGCGGACTCCAATAAGCAGCCTGCCGGGGTCTGAATCACACCCTTTGCCTGGCGATTTTTCTTCGCTCCGGCTGATAGAGTCGGATCTCTCCCAAGACCTCTCCCCCTTTGGGCCCTCCTTCGGAGGTCTCTGCCATACAAAGCCGCCCGGATCCCGTCGCCACCTTCGAGTTCCCATAACCTATAATCCTGGTTGTCCGACGGGAACAGCCGATGGGGTCGGGCCTAAAATTGAAATGTCACACACATCCTCAAAGTCTGATTTTGATGGGTCTCGTTTGGATAGTGGTGTCGACCGTCACCGGATTGCTGACTCATCCCAACGTTTGTGAAAATCCGCTGGCGCCCGGGCAACTTCGCAGCATCCTCAATAGCTGGGTGGGTTTCCCGCATGATCCGGACTTTTTGACCCTGTGCGTCCTTTGGGTTATGGGTCATCGTTATGAGGCAACATATGTTTCGGTTTCATCAGAAAGAGCCCGTTTTGGGTATCGGTCCAGCCCGATGGGCATTCTTTGTGGTTGTGTTGCTGGCTGGGCAGTGCTTGTCATTATTCGCCGTGGAGGCTGGCAGTCTTGCGGCGGAGCTCGAGGCCAGAAAGGAGTCCTTTCTGCAAAGTGCTCCGCCGGAAAGGGTGGAACTCTACGAAGCGGGCATCGCTGACGTGGCGGCCAGTGGGATCTATGATCAGGCCAAAAAGGTCGGCGACACCGCGCCTGATTTCACTCTGCCGGACCCGCAGGGACAGCCGGTCCGACTGGCGGCCCTGCTCAAAATCGGGCCGGTCGTGCTCACTTGGTATCGCGGAGGATGGTGCCCGTATTGCAATCTCGCCCTCGCATCCCTCCAGCGGACTCTGCCGGAACTCACTGAGTTGGGTGCGACCCTCGTTGCCCTCTCCCCCGAGCTTCCGACTTTTGCCGAAGCCACCGCTGCGGAGAACGAGCTGACCTATCCCATTCTTTCCGATGTCGGCAACCGCGTAGCGCGGGAGTATGGACTTGTCTTCAAAATGTCCCCCGGGGTGGCCGAGGCCATGCGAAAAGGACCCAAAACCGTGGAACGCAATGGCGACGAATCGGATGAGCTTCCCCTGAGTGCGACCTATGTGATCGCTCCCAATGGCACAATCACCTACGCCTTCCTCGACGCTGATTACCGCAAGCGGGCCGAACCCTCCCGCATTGTCGAAGCGGTGAAGGCAATTCCGTCAGCCCATGGGGGCGAGCCCTGACTTGATATTCTGGACCAGCCGTAAAGCGGATGGGTCAGTCCTTTAAAATACATGTCGCCACCTGAAAACTGTGGTCAGGCGGGAACCAAGCGTAAATCGACCCTGTGTCCGAGTGCTACGGCGCCTTGGGCGAGGGTTGGTGTTTTTGCGTCGAGAATCCGGTGTGAACCCACAAAGGCGCTTCGCTCGTGCCTTGTGAATCGCAACTCTTCTCTCCCTCCACGCCCTCACGGGCGTGGCTACCGTTCTTCTTAAATTGCACTATTGCGCCACGGGTTTCTCAAGAACGCCTCCAAGACCTGTCAAATTCTCGTTGGGTTCCTCAATTGCTCTGTTCAAAGCCCAGGACCAATTTCTCCAAAGATGGAACAACTCTCCTTCAGCGCTTTCCCGGAATGGTCCCACGGGACAAAGCATCGTTACAGACCGCTTGTTGTAATAAGTTGAATCGTTGGGTCCCTCATGGGGCTGGTTTAGAATCTCGTTCAGTTGCCCGTGAGGAAGAATATCCAGCAGAAAGTCCGGAAATCTCTCCGGATTTGTGGCGGACGGAAAGACCGCATGTTTGCCGGATTTTTCAGGGAAGAGGGGGAATTGGAGGTAATTACTTACTGGCATGAAGCCATCTGGGCCGTCAACACCAAGAAAGGCTTGATAGGTTCCCGGACCGCGATCGACGTCCAATTTTGCGGTTCCGCCCGCAGGCCCCTTTTCGATGATGTGTCCGTTGTGGTAGATCCGCCAGCGAAGCAGTTTTTCCAGATCCGGAGCGAGTTCATCGCGCA
>JBGSSC010000368.1:0-2752 GCA_041737265.1 Terrimicrobiaceae bacterium
CACCGGCTGCGCGGGTAATGTGACCGCGGGAAAATATAACAACGGGACCGCCGACAACCGGGCGCTTTTCACCCGGAAGATTTACGAGGCCATGGCCAGATCCGGGGCGGAGTCGAAGGAGGTGCCCCTCGCGCAGTGCAACTGGCGAACCACTCCGCTTCGGCTTCCGGTTCGCGCCGACCGATCCGATGAGGAATTGAAGGATGGGATCCGGAGAGGTTCCGGCCAATCAGCCAGCCGCGCCGCGCTGGAATTGGCTTACCGGAGGCGCATCGGGACTCCCATTGTGGTTTCCGCCCTTCATTTCGGTCCTGAGGCCGTGCTGCTGCACTTGCCAGGGGAAGCCTTTGTTGAATACCAAATTTATGCCCGGAGCCTGGTTCCCGAAACCTGGCTTGGCGTCGCAGCCTACGGCGACCTTGGGCCGGGCTATATCTGTATGCACCATTCCTTCGAAGAAGGCGGGTATGAGCCGATTGATTCTTTTTGCGCTCCCGAAAGCGAGGGTGCGCTCAAGCAGGCGATCCGCGAGGTCCTCCTTCCCTGATCGCTTTCACAATTTTATGAGCACAATGTCCAAAAGCAAACAACCAAAGCAATCCCGTCTCGCCCTTTTCGGAGGCCCTCAAAGCGTCCGCCCCGCCGATGATGACATGTTTGCGTGGCCTATCCTGACTGAAGAAGATGAGGCGGCCGTTTTGAAGGTGCTCCGCTCCCGCTCCATGAGCGGGACCGACATAACCATGCAGTTCGAGAAGGAATTTGCCGAATGGATGGGCGTCAAGCATGCCTTGGGTTTTAACAACGGCACATCCTCGCTGCTGGCGGCCCTGTTTGCATTGGGCATCGGCCATGGCGACGAAATCATTTGCCCCGCCACAACGTATTGGGCCTCTGCTCTGCCGGTGTTCAGCCTGGGAGGGACCGTGGTCTTCGCGGACATCGATCCCCGCACTCTTTGCCTGGATCCGAACGACATCGAGCGCCACATCAGCCCGAGGACGAAGGCGATCGTGGCGGTTCACTATCTCGGCCACCCCGCGGACATGGATGCCATCATGGAAATTGCCGGGCGGCACGGGCTGAAGGTCATTGAAGACGTATCCCATGCGCAGGGCGGGCTCTACAATGGCCGCAAGGTGGGCTCCATAGGCCATGTCTCCGGCTACTCCCTTATGTGCGGGAAATCCTTTGCGATCGGGGAGGGAGGGATGCTGACCACCAACGACCGCGGGATCTATGACCGGGCGGTGGCCTTTGGGCATTACGAACGCTATACGCCGGACATTCCCACCGTTTCCTTGAAAGCCTCCGCCGGTCTGCCGCTCGGTGGGTGCAAGAACCGGATGCACCAGATGAGTTCGGCCGTCGGGCGGGTCCAGTTGCGACACTACGATCGCCGCTGCGCGGAGATTCGCAGGGCCCTCAATTATTTTTGGGATCTGCTTGAAGATGTCCCCGGTTTGGTTCCCCATCGCGTGGACGAGGCCAGAGGATCGAACATGGCGGGGTGGTATGGTTGTTGCGGTCTTTACCGCCGGGAGATGCTTGGTGGGTTGTCGGTCACGCGATTCTGTGAAGCAGTGAGGGCGGAGGGCTCTGCCGGAGCCTCGGCGGGATGCAACAAGGCCCTGCATACGCACCCGGTCTTCAACGATGTGGATATCTATGGGCAGGGGCGTCCAACCCGCATTGCCAATTCCAGCCGCGACCTGCGGCAACCACCCGGCTCACTGCCCGTGGCTGAAAGGATCGGCCGCGAAGTCTTCTTCATTCCGTGGTTCAAACATTTCCGTCCGGAGGTGATCCGCGAGCATGCCGGCGCTTTCCGCAAGGTCGCCGAACAGGCCCACGAATTGATTGACGGCGACCCGGGAGATCCGCCAACCCTGGGGGGATGGAACTTTTTCAGGAGTGTCAAATGAGTCCGGTTTTTGTGCACATCAATTACTTTGAGCAGGGACAATCCCTGGCTCAAGCCTGCCGCCTGGCGGGTGAAACCGGAGCGGATGGCATCGAATTCCGGCGCAAACCGGCGGGTTACCCCGGTTCCGACCTGGACTATCTTGACGAGATTTCCTCGGTACTGGACCGGTACCCCCTGAACGGAATCAGCTTCGGAGGGCCGGGCGTGAACCTCATGTTGGAAGACGAGGCTGCGCGTTGGGCGGAGATTGAATCCGCGGAGCGATTTTATCGGAAGGCTGCCGGCCGGTTTCCGCTGCGCGTTGTCAATGCCTTCACCGGGAGCCTGCCCAGTCCCGACGGAAATTTGCCTTACTCGGAGTACTGGCATCACGGGTCTGCCATTGCCTCGGAAACTCAGTGGGAGGCTGCTGCCACCGGCTTCAGGCACCTCGGAGCGATCGCGGGCGAACTCGGATTCCGGTTCGCCTTCGAAACCCACGGAGTCTATTTGCATGACACCATCGAGGCAGCTCTCCGGCTGGTGAGGGAGATCAACTCCCCCCACGTCGGCATCTTGTGGGATCATGCCAACCTGATGCTTTTTCCCAAATTTCCAACGTTCGATGAAGTCATCGCCGCCGCAGGCAATGATTTGTTTTACGTGCATTTCAAGAACTGGCTCATTCAACCCGAGCGCTTTTTGGCTGTCAGCAGCCTGAGTGGAGGGATTCTTAACATCCGCGACCAGCTCGCGACGCTGCACAAGGCCGGGTATTCCGGACCTTACTGTCTCGAATCGCCCCGCGCCGGAGATCGCGTTCATTTCCTCCGGGAGGATATGGAG
>JBGSSC010000395.1:0-3104 GCA_041737265.1 Terrimicrobiaceae bacterium
CGCTTCGCGGAGGAAAAGTTTGCGTTTCGGCTCCCTGCAGGGATTTGAGTCGCAAAAGAGTTTTCGCCGCGAAAGTCCTTCAGATTCCTTGAGGGAGCTGAGATCAAGCTGGAAGCAAAATTTGACTCAAATGCACCGAATTCCAATTCTCAAAGAATTTCGACTCACGAGTGAGTAGAGACAGACAACGTCACGCGGCGAAATGTGCCAGTGCTCTAGCCCTTGCTTCCGCGTGGTCGAGCATCGGGGGAGGATAGCCCTTCGTGAGCCGTTCTCCACGGGCAGGGGGAATGATAAGCTTGGAAACCGGCACGTCCCGGAGCTCGGGGATCCACTGCTTGATGTAGGTGCCATCGGGGTCATAGCGGGCCGTCTGAGTCCAGGGGTTCTGAATGCGGAAATAGGGAGCGGCATCGGCGCCGGTACCGGCGCTCCATTGCCAGCCGCCGTTGTTGCTTGCGATCTCCCCGTCGACCAGTTTCTGCATGAAGTAGCGCTCGCCGAGACGCCAGTCGAGCAAGAGGTCTTTCGTTAGGAACATTGCGGCGATCATGCGCGTGCGGTTGTGCATGAAGCCGGTCGAGTTGAGCTCTCGCATTGCGGCATCCACAATTGGAAACCCGGTCTCACCGGCGCACCAACGCTGAAATCCGGCAGGATCGCCCGGCCAGGTCATGGACCGATATTTCGGATTGAACTCGTGTCCGAGCACTTCGGGAAAGTGCCAGAGAATCGCCATGTAGAACTCCCGCCAAACAAGCTCGGAGACATACTTTTGGGCACTGTCTCGCCCTGCCGCCGGCAGAACTTTCGCACGTTCTTCGACCTTGTGGAATACTTCACGCGGGGAGAGCAGTCCGAAGCGCAAATCCTGAGAAATCCTGGACGTCGTTTGCCCGGCGGGAGTGTTCCGCCTCGCGCCATAGTGATGGAGTCCGCTGGCAAGGAATGCCGTGAGGCGCGAGCGTGCGGCTTTCTCCCCTGCCTCCAGGATTTCTCCCTCTGGCGTCAAATGCCAATGGTCAGGCGTGGGCAGGTCGAGACCATGGAGTCCCTTGATGCCGGGAATCGAAGCCGGCTTCGGCAGGAGTTTCGGTTTCTCGAGTTTCGACCAGGCACGGGAAAATGGAGTAAACACGCGATAGGGCTCTCCCGAGCCGGTAAGAACCTCCTCCCGTTCGTGAATACAGGCATCCTTGCAGGAGATGATCTCCAAAGTTCCAGCCCGCGATCGCAGGCGCTCCCCGACCATTCGACCGTGCGGATCCGGGTCACGGTTGAAAGTGATGCGGGTTGCTCCCGTTTCGGCCGCAAGCGCCAGAAGCTCATCCGCAGGCTCACCCTCGCGAATCAAAAGCGACGCCCCCAATGCTCGCAGGTTCGCAGATAGTGAAGCCAGGGACGCACAGAGAAACTGCTGGCGCATCGATCCCGTCCACCCGTGGGATTTTTCCCACGAGCTCAGGATGTAAACGCAAGCAACCCTTTCAGCACCTGCGAGAGATGCCCGGAGGCCCGTGTTATCGGAGACCCGGAGATCCCTGCGGAACCAATGGATGGAGACCCTGCTCAGACCGGCATCTCAGCCTTGCGACGTTCCTTTTTGCCCAGCGCCTTGCGAAGCTTGAGGAGGGCAATATTCTGAAGCTGGCGGATCCGCTCGCGGGTCACGCCAAATTTGACGCCGACTTCTTCCAGAGTTTTGGGCTTCTTCCCATCCAGGCCGAAACGCTGGTTAAGGATTTTCCTTTCCCGATCGTCGAGCACATCAAGCAGGTCTCCCACTTCCTCGCGGAGGTCCTTGTCACGCAAGGACTCAAAGGGATCGACGGCAGCTTCGTCTCCAACGATTTCGATGAACTCGGTTCCATCATCGTCCCCGATCGGCTGGTCCAGAGAAGTCGGGCGGATGGCCGCTGTCTTGAGTTGCGTGATCTTGGAGGAGGACATTCCGATCTCCTCCGCAAGTTCATCGTCGGATGGCTCACGCCCAAGTTCCTCGGTCATCTTCAGCGCAACACGACGCACCTTGGCAATCTTGTCAACCAGATGCACGGGAAGCCGGATGGTTTTGCTCTGGTTGGCCAGCGCTCGCTTGATGGATTGCTTGATCCACCAGGAAGCATAGGTGCTCAACTTTCCACCCTTTTTCGGGTCGAAGCGCTCCACGGCTTTCATCAGACCGATGTTCCCTTCGGAGATGAGATCAAGGAGAGGAAGACCAAGATTCGCGTAGTCCCGCGCAATTTTGACGACCAGGCGAAGGTTCGCCCGGATCATCTCGTTCTTGGCTTTTTTATCTCCGCGTTTAATGCGCGCAGCCAGCTTAATCTCTTCTTTTGGTGTAAGCAGCTGATACTGCGCAATTTGACGCAGATAGAGCTGAAATCCGGATTCTGTATCTTCGAGTGCCATAATGAGGGTGGTCTATTTGTTAAACGTCTGGCGAAGAGAGTTGATGCGATCTTTTTTCCGGCCGGACGAATATTTTGTTTAATGCAGTTAATCAAATCAGACACTGGCCCGAAGCAGCCGTTCAAAAAAAAAGGCGGCGATGAGGGTTATTACTACCGGCGATGCACTGCCTTCATAGGTGGCAAGGAATGCTCGTTAACTGCTCAGTCAGGTTGCTGAGAGCCCGAGTTCTCAGTGCCTCGCCGAAGACTTTTCGCTGCGAAAAGTCCTTGAAGGAAGCGGAGATGAAGCGGGCAGCGAAACTCAAACCCCGGAACAGAATAAATTCCCGAACGGCATTGGCCCTAGGCGGGTTTAAGTCCGACAGAGAGCAGCGATCGCCAGAGTGACAAGCCCGGCATAGAGCCCGGCAAGCAGATCATCCCAAACGATCTTGCCGCGCAAGGGAAGGCGCTCAATCCACGACACTCCCCACTTAAAAATATCGAAGAATCGGAAAAGGAAGAAAGCAACGAGAATCATGGACCAGCCCGCAGAAACCGGGACGAACGCCCAAGCCAGTGCCATGCCAGCAACTTCGTCGAGCACAAACTCCCGCGGATCCTCGGCCATGAAACGGCGCGAGGCCCACCGTTCCAATACGACGCTGGACCAAGTCGCGGCGAGCGCGAGCACCAGCGAGGCGATAA
>JBGSSC010000199.1:0-3762 GCA_041737265.1 Terrimicrobiaceae bacterium
GTCATGATCGTCGCCGGCACGGTGACCTACAAGATGGCCCTTGCGGTCAAGCGGATCTGGGATCAGATGCCGGAACCCAAATGGTGCATCGCGATGGGTGCTTGTGCCTCCAGTGGCGGCATGTACCGCAGCTATGCAGTCCTCCAGGGCATCGACCACCTGATCCCCGTGGATGTCTATATTTCGGGCTGTCCACCCCGCCCCGAGGCCCTGCTGGATGGCCTCATGAAGCTTCAGAAAAAAATCATGGGAGAGCACTCGATCGAAGACCAGAAGCGGGCGCTTGCAGAGACGATATGACCTCAAAGGAAGCAGCCGATATGTTGCGGACCCGGTTCGAGAGCGCCATTTCGGGCGGGACCGATTTTCGCGGAGAGACCGGTCTTTGCGTGGAAGCCAAAAGCCTTCCGGCCGTGGCGACGTATTGCCGGGACGAACTTGGATTCGATTACCTTGTGGACATTTCAAGCATCGACCACTTCGGCGACGAACCACGCTTTGAGGTCGTTTATGAACTCTCCGTGCTGGAATCCGGAACCCACCTTCGCCTCAAGGTGGCACTCTCCGAGGACGAGCCCGTTGTCAAAAGCGTGACCGACCTCTGGCCGACCGCCGATTGGCATGAGCGCGAAGTTTTTGACATGATGGGCATCCGTTTCGACGGCCACCCGGACCTCCGCCGGATCCTGATGTGGGACGGCTACCCCTACCACCCACTCCGCAAGGATTTCCCCCTTGAGGGCAAGCCCAGCGACATGCCCGACGTGGCATTCACCGAGAGCGCTCCGCTCGCCGGAGGACCTTTCGTGACCTCACCAACTCAGGGCGACACGCAAGTGCGTGAGCCCCGCGCTCGCCGCCCGGGCGACCTGCCCCCCTCAGAAACCTTTATTCCCGAACCTTGATCTCCGACCCCGGAGCCCTCGCGGAACTGATCCACCGCCTCGCTCCTCATTCCACGATCGCAATCGATACCGAGGCAGACAGCCTTCACAGCTACTTCGAGAAGGTCTGTCTCATCCAGATCAGCACGAGCGATGAGCACGTGCTCGTTGACCCTTTGGCCGGACTCGATCTCCGTCCGCTTTTCGAGACCCTGCGGCCCAAGCGACTGATCCTGCACGGTGCCGATTACGATATGCGCCTCCTCTACCGTGCGCTCCAATTCACGGCAGATGACCTCTTCGATACAATGATCGCCTCCCGGCTCTGCGGTCTCAAGGAATTGGGACTCGCTGCCCTCGTCCAGAAATACTTCGGCGTCCAGCTCTCCAAGGCCTCTCAAAAGGCCAACTGGGCAATCAGGCCGCTGTCTCCCCAAATGCTCGAATACGCGATCAATGATACCCGCTACCTGCTCGATCTCGGCGCAATCCTTGAAGCCAAACTCCGGGAGCTTGGACGCTGGGATTGGTTCACGGAATCCCGGGATCGCATGCTGGCCGCGGCACGGGAAGTCCGGCCCCGCGATGATACAAAGGCCTGGAAAATTTCCGGGAGTTCGAAGTTGAGCCCGCGGGCGCAGTCGGTCCTCCGGGTGCTCTGGCAATGGCGGGATACCGAAGCCAAGGCATGGGACCGCCCTCCCTTCCATGTGATGGGCAACGAGGATTTGCTGCGAATTTCGGAGAAAGCCATATCCGGGGAACACATTTCCACTCCGCGCATGACCGGTCGCCGCCGCACAAGCTTCGAAGTCGTGCTGGCGCTTGCGCTGCAAATTCCGGAGTCCGAGTGGCCGCGAGAGGAAAAAATACGTCGCAAACGTGCCGACCGCGGAATGCTGGACCGGCTTGATCAACTCCGCGCCAAACGTGACAAAGTCGCCGCCGAGCTGGAGCTGGATCCCGCAATCCTTGCTCCCCGTCAAGCCATGGAGGCCACCGCCGCTGAGCCTTCCTGCGACGCGCTGATGAAATGGCAGCGCCGCCTGCTCGGCCTCGATGCCTCCACCGGGTGATGAGCGCGGAGTGCTCCTCCGATATTATTGACCTTGCCCTTGCCGAGGACATCGGCACGGGGGATATCACATCCGGGTGTTTCGTGGCGCCGGACCGGCAGGCAAGGGCACTGATTGTCGCGCGTTGCGAGTGTGTGCTTGCGGGAGTCACTGTGGCAGCGGAGGTCTTCCGGCGGGTGGGTCCCAACCTTCAAATGGAGGTCGTCCGGAAAGATGGGGAGGCCCTCACGACCGGGGAAGTCGTTCTGTGCATCGAAGGCCTGGCGGGTCCGATCCTGACTGCGGAGCGCACCGCATTGAATTTTATCCAGCGTCTCTCCGGGGTCGCAACCCTCGCCCGCAGATATGTCCGGGCCGTGGAAGGCACCGGCGCAAAAATCCTCGACACCCGGAAGACAACCCCTGGCATGCGGACGCTTGAAAAGCAGGCAGCAGCAGCCGGCGGTGCCACAAACCATCGCATCGGGCTTTTCGATATGGCGATGGTGAAAGACAACCACCTCTCGGCGGCGGGAAGTGTCAAAGCGCTTCGCGAGGGGATCGCACGGCTCAAGAATCTGCACCCCGGCGTAAAACTCGAAGTGGAAGTGGACACCATCGATCAACTCCGTGAAGTGCTCGCCTTGGACGGCGTGGATGTCGTGCTTCTGGACAATATGTCCCTGACAATGCTCCGTGAAGCGGTGGCGATCCGGAAGCCGGGCGTCCTGTTGGAAGCAAGCGGAGGCGTGACCCTCGATACCATCGGGGCCATCGCGGCGACCGGAGTGGATTTCATCTCGGTGGGTGCGATCACCCACTCGGCCGCGGCAGCCGATTTCGCCCTGGATTTCCGCGAATAGTGATGAGGCGGTTGCGCACGGCCCGGCTCCGGTTAGAATCATTCATGCGAAAGAAGCTCATTCTGGCCATGGCTCTTGCCATGCCGTGCACCGGCTGGGCCGAAGAAGAAGAGGATTCGCCGTATGAGCAGATGCAGGTGCTCGCCCGGGCCATGCAACTGATCCGTCAGGATTTCGTGGATGACAAGAAGGTCACTTACAAAGACCTGACCTACAGTGCGCTCCGGGGCATACTCGCCGACCTCGACCCCCACAGCCAATTCATGGAGCCCAGCGACTTCGAGGGCATGCAGGAAGACACCAAGAGTGAGTTTGGCGGGCTGGGAGTGGTCGTTTCCGTTGAGGGCAATGTGCTGACCATCGTCGCTCCCATGGAGGACAGCCCGGGCTTCGATGCCGGTTTGGAACCCGGAGACCAGATCCTGCGCATCAATGGAGAATCCACCGAAAAACTGACCCTTCCCGAGGCCGTCGAAAAACTGCGCGGCGAAGTCGGCGAGCGGGTCACGCTGACGGTTCAGCGGCCGTCCACAAAAGAGATCAAGGACTACCCGCTCGTGCGCCAGACCATCAAAGTGCCAAGCGTCAAGGATGCGCAGATCCTCCCTCACCAGCCGGGCGGGCAAAAGATCGGCTACATACGGGTCACTCAATTCAATGAACCGACAGCCTCCGAACTCGCGCAGGCACTCGAAAGACTCGAGAAGCAGGGCATGGAAGCCCTCGTGCTCGACATGCGTTACAACCCGGGCGGCCTGCTGGGCAGTGCCGTCGATGTCTGTGGCCTCTTTGTGCCTCCCGGCACCCGGATCGTGTCAACCGAAGGGCGCACACCCGGACGGGAATACACGTCTTCGACGAGGGGTGGCAAAGTCCGCAATTTCCCGCTTGCCGTGTTGGTCAACTACGCAAGTGCAAGTGCTTCAGAAATCGTGGCTGCCGCGCTCAAGGACCTCGGCC
>JBGSSC010000426.1:0-4382 GCA_041737265.1 Terrimicrobiaceae bacterium
TGCTTTCACGGGCTGCAGGAAATCCTTCCGCCGGTTCAGATGAGCAGCGATTACGTGGGGGCGTCCTTGGAAGTCCGCAAAGATGCGGCCCTGCTTGTCCATCACCTGGGCATTGATCCGGTAGAGACCGTCTTTTGGTGCCACGAAGGACAAGAGGAAAGGCACTCCGGGGCGAAGATCGGGGATGGACTCTTCAACGAAGTCCTGATCCCGGCCTTCCGGGCCGAGAGACCAGAATTGGAAACGTGCAACCTGCCCGCCCGGCAAAACCTCGGCCCCCTGGGGATCCAGCAGGGCTTCCGGTGCCCTGGATATCTGTGTCGCTTGGCCACGCGCAGCACCATCCGCAGTGAATAAAATTCCCACTTTCTCCCCTGCCCCGGCACGGAAGAGATAACTTGCGGAGGTAAATGCCAGATCCGCAGGGTTCTCCGGGGGAGTCGTTCCAGCAGACCCGGGCGGGGGAACAAGGTTCATGGAGAACCCCGATTTCAAATCCGGACCAGCGACCGTTGGGGGAAGGAATCGTTCCAGCGCATCGCGGCGAAGAGCAGCAACTTCTTCAGAAGTGAAGCCTTGGGGTGCTGTGCGGTGCACGCTAAAAATAGCGGGCGGCAGTTGCACCATAAACGAATCGCGCCAGCGGTACTGCAGCATGTCCCCCTCGATGGCAATCCGGTTTTTCACTTCCTCGTCAGCCTCTGCAGCGTAAGCCCGCTTGAGCAGGTGCCAGTAGAGGTAAATGCTCATCTGATCCACTCGCGCAGAAACCTCGGGCGTCTTGGAGAGACGGGCCGCCTCTTCCAGATCCAAAAACGCGA
This sequence comes from Terrimicrobiaceae bacterium, assembly GCA_041737265.1. Lineage (GTDB taxonomy): Bacteria > Verrucomicrobiota > Verrucomicrobiia > Chthoniobacterales > Terrimicrobiaceae > JBGSSC01. Next base: position 822 of record JBGSSC010000426.1, read on the forward strand.
GACGCAGCGTGCGCGGGCTGGCTGCCTGGCCGTCTTCCCAGCGCCCGTAGTAACGTCGCATCGGCTCTGCGGCCTCCCCCCAGGCGTTTTTGTAGAAGTCCTCCATCACTGATTCGGGCTTGAGAGTGGGGTCCCAGGCAAATTCAGAGAACGCCCAGAACCGGTGGCCACCGGGAGCCCAGTCATTGGCCATTTCGCCGTTGATTCCGTCGATACCCTTGTCTTTCCAGCTCCTTAGGCTTTGGGATAAATATTCGACGTTGGGCATGGTATTGTCCGGCTTCTGCGAACCCCACTGCCCGATGGCATAGTATTCGTAAACGGTGGCTTGGCTGACGATCCTGGGCCATTCCTGGAGGAGACGCTGCACGCTGTTCTTCCAGTTGAAGTTGGTGGCGATACCGGCCAGCACGTTGGGGTGGGCTTCTTTGACTTTGACAGGAATCGCACTGGGGCGTCCATAAGCGAGCAGGCCAACGAGAGTTTCGGGGAATTCCCCATGGATGGCCTCAGCCACCTGATTGGCAAGAAGCAGAGCACAGTCACCGTAGTTGCCCGTTTCCATACAGCGTTCGCAGCGGCACATTTCGACGGTTCCGTCGTTCGGACTCACCGAGATCAGCGGTGGAGCCTGGCCCGTGAGTTCCTTCTTCTTGCGCAAATCCTTGAGAACCCCTTCGGTAAACATTTTTACCACTTCGGGATTCGTTGTGCAGGGTTGAAGTCCATTCTGCACCGTCCCCTTGCTCTCGCCGTCTTTACTAACCCAGGCAAATAATTCGGGACGCTCCTTGAAAAGGCTGTTGGGAACGTAAGTGGCGTAGGAATGATGGAGTGTCTTGGGACCGTAGGCTGAGCCCAGGCGGTTGCGGCGGCTCCAGTCTTCCAGTATTTGCATGGATGGGCCGGCGCCGGCCCCATTCGAAAGAATGCGCATCTTGAATGCCGGGCCTTCAACCCGGTCGGACTTTACCGTAATAACATTTTTCTGCGGGATCACCTCCCATTCGTCCGTGAGGAAATACCACCGGCACCCTAGATCGCGGAGTAATGTATAGATCCCGTGACTGGTGCCATTGGTGTCACTGCCCAAAATCAGCAATCGCTCCGGAGTGCTCCGAAGGAGAAAGCTTTCCGGCGGTGCCCCGGCCAGTTGCTTGGACGGCCCTTCATCCCCTGTGAGTTTTGCCCACTCCGAGGCGAGACCTATCACCACGGCAGGAGTCTCGCGCCCCTGGCTGGTTTTCTGAAACTCCGAGCCGGTCATCTGCTTGAGTGTGGCCATCAGGTCCGCCACGGCCTTCGCCGCGACCGGGCCGGAGTCCGGCAGCACGGTGATCGAGGCCTTGGGTTGACCATCCCTGGCAACCACGAATTCCTCCGCTGCAGGCGATTGGAGGCATCCCATTGCGAGCAGAGCACAGAAGGTCCGGAGAGTAAAACGGCGAGGCATACTCATTTTTTTTCAGCAACGCATTCGGCGGGCACCAGAAGGTGCCGGGGATGGGTGGCGAGGTAAGGCGGGATCCCGCTCAGTCGAATCACCGGCGCGACACCGCTTACGTTGAGCGCCCAAATTGCATCGTCCTGACCCTCGCGCACCCGGATCGGAATTCCCTGTGGTGAGCCTTTGGGCACATCCATCTGCGTGACGAGGGAACCATCGGGGGCATAGATCGTGACTTCCGCAATGTAGTCGCCCATACAATGAGCACCTATTCCGAATGCCGTCGTGCCACGGGGAACAAAAAAATAGAAACCTCCCGTTGCCTCTCCCCTGTTTTTCTCTCCTGCAGCCGCCTGGGCAAGCAGCACATGGGGAGGATCCCCTGTGACATAGCCGGTGGGTCCCCTCACTTCAAAAAGACCCTCTTCATGCACCGGCAGGCTGATCGTGGCCGAAGAGTCGATTTCGTCGAAGGGCAGATCTCCTTCAGCGACCGGAGTCGCCGTCTGATCCCTTCCTGTCGCTGCAGCCCCATGATAAGTGACCTTGTATCGGGGATTCTTTGGACGGTAGATTGCCACTTTCAATTCAGCTTCCTCTCCCGCCTTTTTCAAAACGAGCAACGGGGAACCGCGGTCGGAAAGCAAAGGACGATATTCCGGCCGTCGTTTGTAAGAGGAGAGGTCGCGAACATCACGCAGCGCGACCAGTGGACCATAGTCCTTTTCCGCGATGTCGGGAGGATTCCGCCGCTCCTCCAGCTCGATGGCTGTGGGCGGATTGGGACTTGGGTCCACGCGTATCGAGCGGATGCGGCAATATTCCGAAGGGTTGTCACGGCCCCGGAATGTGATCCGGTCGCCCGGCTTGAGTTCCACATTTTCGATGACTTCCTCTCGCCAGACGTCGCCGAAGGTGTTGTCAAAGTTCCAGATCCAGCGGACCTCCCCGTTGACCAATAATTTCGCTTTGCTCACGCCATCGAACTCATCGAGGTAGGAAATCCTGACCTGATAGAACCCTTCGGGACCCTCAAACATCGTGCTGGCTTCGCCTTCGAGCGGCGACTTGCTGTCCCTGGGGAACTTCATGCTCAGGCAACGGATGCCTTTGAAGTCCTCCAGAATATAGGTCTTCAACTCCCATCCATCCGGAATGCCGTCCCCGTCGGAATCGGTAAAGTCCGGGTTCGCCAGCATCGCTGAGGCGGTCAGTAGGGGAAGGCAGAGACTTGCAAGCGGTAAAATCGGGAGAGCCTTCCGAAGGAAGCGACCATTTTGCGTGGGAGGAGTCATGACAAATTGGTCAATTCCGCTGGACAATCACAAACCAGAAATCCGGGCTTGCATGCTAAGATCAAACTGATCGACGGACGCCTCGGCGAGGCGTCCCTACCCGGATTGCCAGGGCGCTTTCGCCGGGACCGTTTACCATTTTGAGCATTCGGTTGGCGTGAGCCCGGATATGCCCCAACTCAGGCTTGCCTGGTGGTGCGCCGTGAACGGCGGTACAAGGCAAGCGAACCCGCAAAGGCCAGCAGCAGCGCACTGTTGGGCTCGGGAATCGCAGAAACGCTGAGAATCACATCGTTCCCCGAAAGGCTGAGTATCGCATCGTACCCTCCGCCGATCGATCCGCTGAGATTGTCAAACGCAAGCGAGCCCGTGGTGCTCACGGAGTTGAACAGGGTGTAGTCCTGAGCGGTGATCCCCGGTCCAAGAGTGAAGTTAAACGAGCTGAAGTTGAGCAGACGGTCTCCCAGGCTCAGGGTTCCACCGGTCACATCGACAAGGTCTTGTGCCGTTCCGAGGGTGAAGGAAAACACAGCATTTCCACCGGCTGTTGCTGCAATATTCAGTCCGTTGGTAAAGGTCAGCGTGTCTGCACTGTCATAACCGGGCGAGAGCTTGCCGCCTTGCTGGAGCGTGGTGGCGCCGCCAATTGTTCCCTCGCCTCCCAATGTCGAACCATCAAAGACATTCACCGCACCCGAACCTATGGAACCATTAACCATCAGGTCGCCGCGAACCTCGTAACTCCCGTTGCCCGTGTTGCTGCCAGTCAGCAAAAGCGTGCCCTGGTTGATGTAAGTGGTCCCGATGTAGGCATTATTG
>JBGSSC010000557.1:0-2868 GCA_041737265.1 Terrimicrobiaceae bacterium
AGTTGCATTTCTCCGTGCTTGTGGACATGCCCGGTTCTCCGGATCGTTTCCCGGTCGTCGCGGGGAATGCCGCATTTTTTTGCCCAGTGCGGGAAGGCAGATGGAAATCCCGCGTGACAAACATCAATCAAACTCTATCCATTGAATTCATGAAAATCGTTTTTATCGGAGCAGGCAGCCACTTCTTTGAATCCGTCCTCCTTGAAATAGCCCAGACGCCGGAGCTCCACGGTTCGAAGCTTTTCCTCTACGACATCGACGCGGAGAGGATGGCGTTGATCGAGCAGGTGGGCCGGCGGATTTCAGACCATTTCAAGGCGGGGCTTGACCTGACTGCCACCCGGGATCTCCCGCTGGCACTGGAAGGAGCGGATGCCGCAATCAGTTCGATCGGGGTGCATGGGCCGGCATTTGCGTATCACCTCCGGGACGTGGAAGCGGTGGCGGCATTTGGAATCATGCAGACGACGGGAGACAGCGTGGGGCCGAGTGGTGTCTCGCAGGGGCTCCGGATCATCCCCCCTTATCTCGAACTCGCCCGCGCCATGGAGAAATACTGCCCGGATTGTGTGTTGCTGAACCACTCCAACCCGATGAGCGCAATCTGCCGGGCTGTCAGCAAGTACAGCAAAATCAAAGTGATCGGTTACTGTCACAACGTGGCACACGCGATCAGTTCCTTTGCAAAGGTGCTGGAGGTGGAACCCGCCGAACTCGACTACTCGGTGGCCGGCGTCAATCACATGGTGTGGCTCCTGACCCTCCGCCACAAAGGAAATGACATCTATCCCGAACTCCGCAGGCGCATGCTTGAGAGCGAAGCGGCCCAAGGCCTCCAGTTCACCCGCGAGTTGCTGGAGATGACCGGTTTGTGCCTTGTCGGAGGCGACCGGCACATCATCGAGTTTTTCCCTCATGCCAGAAAACCGCAGACCCCCGCTGAGATCGGCTACGGAATGAAATGGCGCGCCAACATGATCTCGGAAGGCCTCGTATCCGAGGAACTCACGAAGGCTGCCTCCAACCTGCGCGCCCGGGCATCCGGCAAGGACCCGCTCATCCTCCCGTCCAAAATGTCACCCGAGGCAATGGGATTGCAAATCAAGGCCCTCAAGCTGGGTCCCGACAAGCTTCATGTTGTCAATGTGCCAAACTGTGGCGCGGTAACGAACGTTCCGCCGTGGGCCGTGATGGAGCTAAAATGTGTCGTCGGCATGCATGGTGCCCTGCCGGTCCACATGGGAGAACTTCCTGCTGTTGCGGCACGGTGGACTCTTGCGCAGATCTACGCGCACGAACTCATGATCGATGCCGCAGCCGAGGGCAGCCGCCAGAAGGCTCTGCAGGCCCTCGCCTCGGATCCCATGGTTCGGGACTTCGGCGAAGCGGGTCGGATTCTTGATGCTCTTGTAGAAGCACAGGGAGAGCGTTTGGCACCATTCCGCAAGTCACGCTAAACCCGCGCGCGCCATGACCATGCAGCCCAGCGCACAATGCGGGCTTCGGTATTTCCCCATGTCCGTTTGACAGTTATCCGCAATCCAGCGCAGGAAATTGGTTGGTCGAAGGAATGCTGCCAGCGGCGCTGCACATTCTCTGAAACCTCACACAGAGTAACCCATTCGCTTCCCTGACGAACTTCCACGGCAAATTCTCTCACGGTCTCCGGTGGCGGCTGGCCCCAGACCATCTTGCTCAAATAGGTGTCTGACTGGGTCAGAGTAAGCAGGCGATGGAGACCGGTATCAAATAGGATTTCCATATGTGAAATTTCCCGGGGTCCGTCCCATTCCGCGGTAATCGAGGCCGGCAGGGTGGAACTGATCCAGCGGTGGGTGCCGGGTCTCAGTCGATCTCCCGCCACGCCGCCCTGCGCGCTCAAGGCGCGGTTCTGACCGGAAAGCACATGGGAGACCGGTCCGTCCGCCCGTTCGCTGGATGCAGACAAGGTTGCTTGTCGCAAAAGATTATCCTCATCCTCGCGGTCGAGCCCGATCAGGAAGCCGTCTCCCTGCAATATGGCCTGGCGAATTGCCTGCATCGCCCGGGCGTCACCCGGCAAATCCGCCGGCTTTAATCCCAGTTTGACCGCGTGGGCCGCAGCCACTCCAACGCCCTCACCGATGACTGAACAGGTGGCCATCACGCGGGTGGACGCAAATGCCACATGACTCGCGGAAATGTTGCGACCGGCAAACATAAGGTTCTTAAGATCGCGGGCCACGCAACTACGCAGCGGAATGTCATAAAGAAGTGGCACCGCGGTCCAGACACAAGGCGGCGCATCTTTCTGGTCGAAGCCGTGAACAGGGTGAATATCAATGGGCCAGCCGCCGTAAGCAATTGCATCCCGGTGAGCGACCGAGGTCAGAACGTCGGCTTCGGTTAAAATGTGCTGCCCGATAAACCGCCGGTTCTCACGCTTTCCAGGCACCACGCCGAACCAATCAAGGGCCCAGTTCTCCGCCGCGAAATCGCCCTGATTTTTCACGTAATCCCAAACACCGAAAAGGATGGCAAGCAACTCGTCGCGAATCGCCTCGTTGTCCTTGACCGTGTCCAGATGACCGCCCCATTCGAGCCACCAGAATCCGTATTCGTAGGTGAACTCCGCCCCGAGGTCCCCCCACTGGCGATGAACCATGTCCTCCCCTGTGATTTTGCGGGCCCAGGGCGGCGGGGTGAACGGCATGGGGCGGTCGTGCTTGCGCGCCATGAACAGCAATGTGGAGCCGAGTGTTTTGCGATCCGCTTCGATGGGCGCAAGGTCTTCCTGGAATTGCGTCCGGGCCTCCCTGCCATGGGTAAACGCGGCACCGGCGGCCATACCCAACCCGCCATCCCCCGTGCAATCCACAAAAACCTGCG
>JBGSSC010000573.1:0-4875 GCA_041737265.1 Terrimicrobiaceae bacterium
GATTCTCTCCCTGCTGCTGCGTTTCTACGACCCGCAGGAGGGAGCCATTCTGGTGGATGGAAAAGATATCCGGTCCATCACGCAGCGATCCCTCCGCGAAAATATCGGGGTCGTGTCGCAGGAGACCTTTCTCTTCCATGACACCATCTACGAAAATATCCGGTATGGAAGGCTGGACGCCACCGAGGCCGAGATTATCGAGGCCGCAAAACTCGCTTACGCCCACGATTTTATCGTCGATCAAGCGGAAGGCTACCACACCATCGTCGGAGACAAGGGATGCCTGCTGTCGGGCGGACAGCAACAGCGTCTGGCCATTGCACGCGCGCTGCTGAAGAATGCCCCGATCCTGCTGCTTGACGAGGCGACCTCCGCGCTGGACTCCGAATCCGAGCAGATGATTCAAGCCGCACTCGAGCGCCTCTCGAAGGGCCGCACGGTAATCGCCATTGCCCACCGGCTCTCGACGGTGCTCAAGTCCGACAAAATCGTCGTGATGGACCGGGGACGCGTGGTGGATGTGGGTCCGCACGCGGAGTTGCTCGTGCGCTCACCGATTTACCGCCGGCTTTACGAACTGCAATTTCAAAGTCCGGAAGCCGCCGTTCCCTGAGCTGCGGATGCAGAGCGCTTGCGGAGGAACCAATCGGGCAGGGCGTGAAGATCGTCGAGTGCCGAATAGAGGCAAGGGATCAACACAAGCGTGATGAGTGTTGCAAAAAGCAATCCGAAGATAATGGCCTGCGCCATCGGCGCGAGAAACTGCTCCTGACCCGAGCTGAAAAAGGCGAGGTTGGCGAGGCCCACTGTCGTGGTGGCGGTCGTGAGAAAAACGGGACGAAACCGCGTCCCGGCACTGGCCAGAATCGATCGCCAACGCACAAAGCGGGAAATCCGGAGCGGCTGACTCCGGGGAAGTGAACCCGGCTTGCCTGTCACATCATGACGGTACCGGTTGATAAAATCGACGAAGACCACCGAGTTGTTCACCACAATTCCGGCAAGAGCCACAGTCCCCATAATCGCCATCAGACCGAGAGGCTCGCCCATAATGATCAGGCCCAGGATCACTCCGACGACACCGAAGGGAATCACCGACATGATCACCACCGGCTGCAGGAACGAGTTGCTGATCACGGCAAGAAGGCCATAGATCAGGAGCATCGCGACGATTGCCGCAAACTGCATGCTCGCCACGCTCACGTCGGTATCCTCGCTCTCACCGGCAAATTTCGCGGTGACGCCCGGATGGTTGACCAGCACCTGATTCATCCAGAGGGAAGCGGCCTTGGTGACTTGATCCGATGTCGTGATGAGACTCTCCACATCGGCGGAAACCGTCACGACGCGCTCCTGATTCGAGCGCTTCACCCGGGAGAGGCCGGTGGCGGTCTCAATGGTCGCAACCGAGGCAATATCCACCGGGTTGCCCTCACGATTGATGATTCGCATGCCCATCAGCAGTTCCGGGTCGTTGCCAAAGCGCTCTGCCGCTTTGACCCTTACGATGACCTCCTCGTTTCCCCAGCGCATACGGCCCGCCTCGAGGCCGAAGAACCCACCCTGAAGCGCTCGGGCCACCGTGGTCGCGTCCACGCCAGCCCTGGCCGCCCGGGCTTCATCCACGACCACGCGATATTCGGTTTTGCCCCGGGGGAAGTCGTTTGCCACGTTAAATACGCCGTCGATCTCCGAGAGCTTCATCTCGATTGCCTCCGCCGCTGCCAGCAGTTCTGGAAAGCCGGACCCGCTGAGCTCGATGTTCACCGGACGTCCGACCGGAGGCCCTCCCTCCTCAACCTGAACCGTAAGGCTTACAAAGCCGGGAAACTCGGATATGATGCGCCGCAGCGACCTTGCGATCTCCGACGGTTTCCGGCACCCGGGATTTTCCTCGTCGATGTCGACCGTAATGAGTGCGAGGTTTGTTCCGTATTCGAGGAATTGGTTGGTTGAATCAAACCGCGCTCCAACCCGGGTGATGATGGAAAGCAAGTCGTCGGGCGGAAGCACTTCGGCGATGCGTTGCTCGACCCGGGCCACCGCGTCCCGGGTTTGCTGAAGACTGAAGTCGGCAGGCAGCTCGGCTTTGACAAAGATCGTGTCTGCAAAGTCCGTGGCAAACAGCTTGAAGGGAACAAGCCCGGCGGCAAGCATTCCTCCCACCGCCACAAGCATGACGACAAAGCCTCCGATTGCCAGATAACGCCAACGCAGCGCCAAAGTCAGAAGGTGCCTGTAAACCGAAATGGTTGCCCCCAGAAAAGCATCCACGACATCCCTCATGTCCCGATAGGTCACCGAGACAGCGCGCGGGAGCCGGCGCCAACCGCGGGCAGGAGGCATCTCTTCAATCTCCGCCGCCGTGCGGCCGCGACGAACGAAGTCTGCAATATGGCTCGGCAACACGATGAAGGCCTGCAGCAGAGAAAACAACAGGGCGGAAATCACGACCACCGGAACGATAAGAAGGAACTTGCCGATAATTCCCTCGGCCCAGATGAGAGGCAGAAAGGCAGCGACGGTCGTGCTCACGCTTCCAATAACCGGCCAGATAACTTCACCGGTGCCGCGGATGGCAGCCTCCTGTGGAGACAGCCCCGCCTGTAGATAGCGGTAGCAATTTTCCGCGATGACAATGGCATCGTCCACGACCATGCCGAGGGCCATGATCATCGCGAAGAGAGAAAGCAGATTGATCGTATATCCACCGATATAAAGGATGAGCATCACTCCTGCGAACGAGATCGGGATCCCGATCGTGACCAGCAACGCCAGACGCCAGTTGAGAGTGAGCAACAAAAGCACCCCGACGAGCAGAAGGGCCTGAAACCCATTTTGCGCGACGGTATTGATACGAACCCTGATAAAGCGGGTCGAGTCGCTCAGCACCCGGGATTTCACTTCGGGAGGAAGCAACTCCGCCTCCCTGGCAAAAACCTGACGGCACTGGGCGACGGTAAGAAGGGCGTCTGCCCCCTTTTTTTTAACGATGGTGAATGTCACCGCGGGCCGCATGTCAGCGCGACCCAGGGTGCGCGGCTCTTCGCTGGTGTCGCTGAATGTGGCAACATCGCGGAGCAGAAGGGTCCGACCGCCGGAAGTCTTTACCGGAACATCAGCAAGCTCTCCGGCGGAGCGGATTTCGCCCGCAAGGCGGACGAGACGCTGGCCACCGGAAGCATCCATCCGACCGCCCACCGCATTGAGATTCTTGCGCCTTACGGCATCGGCAACCTCCTCGATGGAGACACCCGCTGATTCCAGCTTGTGAGGATCGACTTCGACCCAAACTTCGCGCCGGTCCAACCCGTCTGCGAGAACCGAGGAGACTCCCGGCAAAATTTGCAGCCGCCGCTTGATCCTTTCAAGCTGGGGCCGGATGGTCATCGGATCATAGGATGCCGGGTAGGACACCGTAAACGTGATCAGGGGCAGCGGGATGTCGAATTCTTCAATTACCGGAGGCTCGATCGTGGAAGGCAGTTTGGCCTTCGCCTTGTCCACGGCCTGTCTTACTTCATTCAGTGGAGGGTCCAGATCGGTGATGCTGGATTCGAGTTCGACGAAGATGTTGGAAAAATTGTCCTCACTGAACGAATCGATGCGTTTGACTCCTCGCACGCTGGCGAGTTCTTCCTCAATGGGGATGGTGATCGTTCGTTCGATGTCCTCCGCCACGCTTGTGGTGGGATCGAGGGTCGTGATTTGGATGAGATTCGTTGAGACGTCGGGAAAGAGATCGAGCTTGAGGCGGGTTGTCGCTGCAAGAAACCCGGCGACAAGCAGAAGAACGCACATCAGGTTCACCGCAACGCGGTTCTGCACGCTCCAGGCCGGAAGGCTCATCGGATAAAGAGCCGGTCGCCCACAGCCAGACCTTCCAGCACGGGAAATACCCCATCCACCTCGGGACCGACCACAATCCGTGTCGGGACGGGCTCGGATCCCCCTTCGTCTTTCAAGACAAAGGCATCCCGGCCGGCAAACCGCACGGCAGAAGTCGGGACGACAGGCCCCGCAGGAAAGACTTGAACTTCCGCTTCGACCTCTCCTTGCAACCCCCCTGGCAGCCGGCCGCCGGCATTGTCCAGCACAGCCTCAACACGAAAGACCCCGGTTGATGGATCCGCTGAGCGGGCAACAAACCGAACAGTTGGAGCAAGGGATTCTCGCGGTGCGGAGAGCACCCGGAGCTTGAGATTTCTGCCCGGCGGAAAAGCACCGATTTCCGCCTCGGCGACACCGAACCGAACGCGCAATCTCGAGAGATCAACGACAGTTGCAACCGCCTCACTGACACTCACCGCATCTCCCACCTCGACAAGGCGCTCGTTCACCACACCGTCAAAAGGCGCACGAATCGTGTGGCGCTCCAGATTGTCCCGGGCATCCGCCACCTGTGCCTTCGTGATCCGCACTTCCGAACGGACAGACTCGTATTGGGTTTGTGAAACAACACGGGATTTCTGCAATCGCTCCGCCTCGCCAAACAGCCTCAGGGCCTCTTCATGACGTGCCTGGGCCAGATCGAGCGCAATCCGGGAACGGGCATCATCAAGCCGGACCAGAACATCGCCCGCATGGACCACGGTGCCCGCCTCAATCGAGGCCACCAAAACCCGGCCGGGAACCTCAGCAGGCACACGGGCCTCCATCCAGGGAACGATTTCGGCGGCGTAGTCGCGCACCTGCACCGGTGCCCCCTCGATCACGACCACAGACTCGGGCACCGGGGGTTTGAGCTCATCCCGTTCCTGCTCGAAACGTTGCTTTTCCCGCACGTCCGCCAGGAAGCGGCCGGAAACGATGACAACGAATCCGACAAGCAGCCCTACAGCCAGAAAAGCCAGCAGAGCCCGTTTGGAGCGTCGG
>JBGSSC010000582.1:0-4823 GCA_041737265.1 Terrimicrobiaceae bacterium
CGAAGTTTGACGGACTGGAACAGAGTGGCCGCCTCGTGATGGCGGCGGCGGCTTCGGAGCAGATCGTGACCAATGGTCGGGTGCGTGAGCTGACAGGCCTTCATCCCTTTGACGCCTCCCGGCTGCTTCAGGAGCTTGTGCAAGAAGGTCTTCTGGAGTCTCATAATCCCGGCAGAGGTGCCGTTTATTGCCTCCCCGGCGCGGCGATCCCTACACCGGATGAGGTATTCGGCCCAGTCCGCCCGGCAAATTTTCCAAATTCGGCCGTCAGCTCCCCGAATTTGCCGGGCAGCTACGTGAATTTGGACTCGACCTCCGTGAATTTGCCGACGAGCTCCGTGAATTTGGACCCGAGTTCCTCGACTTCACCCGAGGCGCGTGACGCCGAAGGCTGCCTCCTCGCCGATCAGCTCGCCCTCCCCGTCATTGATGATTTGAGCCGCCTTGTCCCGCCCCTGCGCGCTCAGCTCGAAGCTCTGGCTGCCCAGCCCCGCGCCAAACGGAAAGTGGACCGGGAAGTCCTGATCCCGGTCGTGCTCGCTCTGTGCGAAGGACGTTTCGTCACCCTGCGCTGCCTCGCCGAACTCGTGAGCCGCCAGCCCCACACCCTGCGCTCCCAATACCTCACCCGACTCGTGAAGGACCGGAAGCTCTCACTCGCCTTCCCCACCACCCCGACCCACGAGCGCCAGGCCTACTGCGCCACCCCTTCCCTGCCCGAATGAGCTTCCCCCGCTACCCGAAATACAAACCCAGCGGCGTGGAATGGCTGGGAGGTGTGCCGATGGGGTGGGAGGTTTCTCGTCTTGGGTTTGAATCCTGGGTTCGCGCCCGGCTGGGCTGGAAGGGCTTGAAGGCTGAAGAGTATGTGGACGACGGGTTCGCATTTCTTTCCACGCCAAATATCAAGGGGCTCAGCATCGATTTCGAGGACGTCAACTTCATCAGCAAGGAGCGATTCGATGAATCCCCCGAGATTATCCTTCGCGAAGGCGACGTGCTCCTTGCAAAAGACGGCTCGACGCTGGGCACCGTCAACGTGGTGCGACACCTGCCGCGACTTACAACCGTCAACAGCTCCATTGCGGTTATCACCCCGAATCCCAGTTTGGACGGGGTTTTCCTCTATTACCTTTTTGGGAGTTCCTACTTGGAACAAACCATCCAGCGCACAAAGGGCGGCATGGGCGTCCCCCACTTGTTCCAAGCCGATCTGAACAAATTCTATTTGCCTGTTCCGTCTTACGAAGAGCAAACCGCCATCGCCGCCTTCCTGGACAGGGAGACGGCGAAGATTGACGGGTTGGTGGCGGAGCAGCGGCGGCTGATGGAACTGCTGAAAGAAAAGCGCCAGGCCTTCATCTCCCACGCCGTCACCAAGGGCCTCAACCCACGCGTCCCCATGAAGCCCTCCGGCATCGAATGGCTCGGCGAGGTGCCGGAGCATTGGGAGGTATTTCCAATGAAACGGGATCTTGATTTTCTCACAAGCGGGTCGCGTGGCTGGGCTGAGAACTATTCCGACGAAGGGGAGTTGTTTATTCGGATTACCAATCTAACTCGCGGTAGTATCAGCCTTGATCTTTCCGACATTCAAAGAGTCGCCGTGCCCGATGGAGCTGAGGGATCAAGAACGAAAGTTAAGCCCGGCGATGTCCTGTTTTCTATCACCGCCTATTTAGGCTCAGTTGCAGTTGTTCCCGAAGACATTGAAAGCGCTTATGTCAGCCAGCATGTCGCTCTGGCTCGATTGCGACAAAAACGGCTGACGCCGATGTGGGTTGGATTCGTTGCAATCTCATTGGTGGGGAAGACATGGTTTGAAACACAGAGCTACGGAGGGACGAAAATTCAGTTGAGTTTGGACGATGTAAGAGACCTGCCGATTACCGCACCACCCATTTCTGAACAGCACTCCATCGCAGTCTTTCTCGAGGCCGAACTCGCCAAGCTCGACGCCCTCACCGCCGAAGCCCAACGCGCTATCGAGCTGCTGAAGGAACGTCGGACCGCGCTGATCTCCGCCGCAGTCACCGGCCAGATCGACGTGCGAAGCGCCACCGAAATAAAAAGCCCATGAGCGAAGACCTGAAACCGCCGCCCATCGTTTTCATCTCGTATTCTCACGACTCCGAGGAGCACAAGACGTGGGTGCGTGATTTCGCGACCGAGCTACGCTATATCGGCATCGACGTGATTCTAGACCAGTGGGAAATTGGCCCCGGTGATGACGTGCCAAAATTCATGGAGCAGTCGGTGCGACGAGCACTTCGCGTGATCATGGTTTGCACCGAGCAATATGTGCGCAAGGCCGACGACGGCAAAGGCGGTGCTGGCTACGAAGCAATGGTGGTTACTGGTGAGTTGGTTCAAGATTTGGGCTCCCGGAAATTCATCCCGGTCATTCGGCAAGCTGGCGAAAACCCGACGCGTCCGATATGTGTTTCAACCCGATACTTCGTCGATTTTAGTCATGATGAGAATTTTGCCGAAAAGGTGGAAGTCCTGGCTCGTGCAATACATGATGCCCCACGACTCGAGAAACCGACGCTTGGCACGAATCCATTCACCGCTCCGGCAACGACGCCTGAAACAGGCATAAACGCCTCGGCGCAGACAGAGGATGCAAGCGAACCATATCAAATCTACGAACTGGCTCTCTCCTATGCCAACGCCGGAGACTTCGCCAAATGGCGTGATCTGATTCACCGTGAAAAGGACAAGGCAGCCACTGCGATGCTTCAGTGGAAGACTGATAACCAAGACCGATTCCCCAACCTGAAGAAGGACCTCCCAGCGTATTTCCTGCCTGCTGTCGCCACGCACTGCGGACTTTTTGCGGCGGTCTTTGCAGCGTTGGATTCGACGGACGATCGCTTCCACAATCAGCTCAGCCTTCTCGATTGGATTCGGAAACCAAAAGGCTGGGAGCGGAGCGGCCCTTTACTTTGGGTAGCGCTCCCTGATCTTGTCCTGTTCACTTACCAAGCTCTGCTTGGTGCATTGGCGCTAAACCGTCAGAGGCCGCAGCTGGCATACAGTCTTGCGGTTACTCCGATAGCAGAGCAGCACTCGGGGCGAGATGCTCAGCCTTTGTTTAAGCAATCCTGCTTTACGGGCTGGCCGGAATCACTTGAACACACTTGCACACTCGGATGGATATTCCTCAAGATGGCGGCCAAAGAGTGGCAATGGCTGTGGAAATTGTTTGGGAGTAAGGAGGACATAATTGCTTCCTTGGTTGCTTACTATCTTTTTATCAACACCGTAGATTTCGTCTCGGCCGCCAGGGCAAAGAAAGATGATGCCCCCAAACTTCGGGACATAAAGCCACCGCTTTTTCTTGAGGAGGCCGACGACGACGTGAGGACACGGGCACAAAGCCTGTTTTTTGGGACCTCCAATTACATAGGTGAAATGTTCGAGGAGAATGGAATCAGTAGAGAGTCTCTTCCTGACATCTGGACTCTATGGCTGCAGAACTGCGAGGACTGGGTGGGAAATGTATATCACCAGCGCAAATCTCGGAATTTTATAGCGATACCTCATCACGATCTTCCAACCATGTTGTTTCGAGGACCAACAAAGCGCCTCATCGACTAAACCTGAACTACATGAGCCTGCACAAAGAAATCTGCTTTGAGACCGAGATCTGCGGGCACCTTGCCGCCAACGGATGGCTGTACTCCGAGGGCGATGCGATGGGCTACGACCGGGTGCTGGCGCTCTTCCCGGCAGACGTTTTGGCCTGGGTGCAGGAGACCCAGCCGAAGGCATGGGAATCGCTTTTCAAGAACCACGGGCCACAGGCCGGGGACATCCTGCTCGCCCGCCTACGGGAGCAGATCGACCAGCGCGGCACTCTGGATGTGCTCCGGCAGGGTATTGAGATCCTCGGACTACGCCAGCCGATCAAGCTCGCACAATTCAAGCCAGCGCTGGGGATCAACCCGGAGATTCTATCACGCTACGCCGCCAACCGGCTCCGGGTGGTGCGCCAAGTCCGGTATTCTCAGCACAACGAGAACTGCATCGACCTGGTCCTCTTTCTCAATGGCGTGCCAGTGGCCACGGTCGAGCTGAAGACCGACTTCACCCAAAGCATCGGCGATGCCGTTGACCAGTATCGTTTCGATCGGCACCCCAATCCCAAAGGCAAGGCCCCCGAGCCGTTGCTGTCGTTTCCCAACGGGGCGCTCGTGCATTTCGCGGTGAGCAATGCCGAGGTTCGGATGGTCACGAAGCTGGCCGGCCCGGCGTCGGAGTTCCTGCCATTCAATCAAGGTGACCACGGCGCGGCGGGTAATCCTGTGAACCCGGCAGGCGGGCATCGCACGGCATACCTCTGGGAGGATGTCTGGGCGCGGGAAAGCTGGCTCGACATTCTCGGACGCTACCTGATCGCCCGGAGGGATAAGAAAAAGCAGATCACCCAAATCATTTTCCCCCGATACCACCAGCTCGACGTGACGCGCGAGATCCTGGACGCCGTCCTGAAGGAAGGCGCTGGCGGCAGGTATCTGGTTCAACACTCGGCGGGGTCGGGGAAGACGAACTCTATAGCGTGGACAGCTCACTTCCTCGCCGACCTGCACGATGCCGACAACAAGAAGGTGTTCGACACCGTGCTTGTGGTCTCGGACCGCACGGTGATCGATTCGCAACTCTCGGAAGCCATCTTCGATTTCGAACGCACGAGCGGGGTTGTGGCCACGATCAAGGGTAATGATGGCAGCAAGAGCGCTGAGTTGGCGGCGGCCCTCTCCGGTGACAAGAAGATCGTTGTCTGCACGATCCAGACATTCCCTTTCGCACTCGAAGCC
>JBGSSC010000631.1:0-4941 GCA_041737265.1 Terrimicrobiaceae bacterium
CTTAAAGTGTTTTCCCGCGAGGCGTCGGAGAATGTGAGCCAGGCCCACGGGCGGGTGCTTATGGATGGAGGAAAGCTCAATCTTGGAAGCAATTACTCCGCACCCTCCGCTGAGTTTATGCCCGGATCCAGCTTGGAATTCCGTCTGCGAAAACCCATGGATGAGGCACCCGTTTCTTCCGAGACAGAGCTCAAAATTGAAGGAGCCAAGCTGGCGATAACGCTTGACCCGGCTTTCCGTCCGGCCGTCGGAACCAAGATCCTGTTGATATCCTGTCAGGCCGTGACCGGAAACTTTTTGGATCTTCCCGATAATGCGCAGATTGAGGTTGATGGAACAACATTTACCCTGAACTACAACATGGATGGCGCAAATCTTGTCGGACTGACGGTTGCAGCCACAAAATGAGAAAACCCATTTTCTCCCCGCCGGTTGTAGCCGCAGCCAGCCTCATGACAAACCCCAGGCTGCGGTTTCTTTCGAACCTGCACCCCGAGGTCAGCCCTCCATCGCACGATCTCGATCATCCGGATTTCAATCCCCCCGATTGCCCGCAATGGGCCAAGGAAACACTGCCGGATTCCATTGCGGTGTTTCGTGGGCGGAACGGCCAACCCCACCCGTACCGGGAGCGCACGTTTCCGCTCGCGATGACTGTGGAGGGGGTTGACCGCTACCATGCGAATCAGTTCGTCGTGTTCCGGCCTGAGACGGCTGAGTATCTCTACAGCGAATATACGCCAATCAAGGTGGGCTACAGGAAGGGACTGCTCCCGGAGTTTGAAAAGCTTGCGGCATCGGTGACACAAGGCTGTGCGAACGACACGGAACGCGCAGTTGCTCTTCTGAAAAACGGTGCCAGCCGTGTGAAACATCCGCAGGGCCCTCCCTGTGGACCCCAGGTCTCCGGGGACCGCAATTTGAGTGATGAGGCATTGCTTGCCAGTGGTGCGGGTTGGTGCAATGAACAGGCCCGGGTGTTCATCCGGCTTTGCCAAGTCTGCAATATTCCCGCAAGGATCATCCAGCTCTTCTATTCCGACGAGAAAAGCGGTCATTGCATCGCGGAATTTTATGCCGATGGACGCTGGTGCATGGCGGATGCGACATGGTTCACCGTCTTTCCCGGTGAGGATGGCCGGCTGCTTTCTGCTGCAGAGTGCCATGATGGAGGTAGGAATCAGGAATACTGCGGCCGTGCTTATGAGAAGCGATGGGCCGAGTTGCTCGCTCTTTCCGACGAAGAGGTGAATTTTCCGGATGCGGAAGAGACGCGTGCCTGGCGTGAGCGCTTCGGGAGCGAGGATGGCCGGTTGCTGGCCGACAAGCATTACTACTTCGGCGTCATCAATTATCCTCTCCCCAAACGGCGGTGAATGATTTTTTTCGGCTGATTCAGAACGCATCAAAAGCGGTCAGTCGAAACAGCTCGATTCAACGAAGGGGACGGTCCTCCCCTGCGGTCTTCTCGCGCAGGGTTGCCGCACTTCCTGTCACCGCCTGTGTGTTGACCGTGCTTCTCTCGGGGATCTGCACCGGAGACGAGATTCAGGGGCACCTGCAATGGCCGACGAAGTGGAAGGTTTTTGCGCCGATGGGAGACAAGGCGCCGGAACTCCCAGCCGGGGTTTTGAAGCAGTTTCCCGACAAATTGCAGACTGCCGAAGGACAGGAAATCCTGCCCCGAGATCTCGAAGCCGAGCCGGGTTCACGGATTGACCTCAAAGGCTTGTTTCCCGAACCAAAGATCGGAAACACCGCATGGCTCTTTGCCGATATCGAGAGTGATCGGGATCAGACGGTAACCATGGGGATGGGGGCGGACTGGTGGTTCACGGCATACGTGAACGGAGTGGAGGTTCTTGCCACCCCGCGACAAGGCAACATGAAGTGGCCCCCCAATGTCACCGATTACACTGCGGATGTGCCGCTCCGCAAAGGAAGCAACATCCTTGCCGTCCGTTTCCGCAGCGGATTGGCCTCAGCCTACTTCAGCGGCGGTGGTCCCGGCGAGATCCGCGCTGCTCAAAAGCCGGTCACAGGGAAGACCAACCCATTGCGGTTCAACTCAGCTGTTGGCTTCAGCGAAAAAATGCCGTTCCCCTTCGAGAACCAGGCCATAGCAACCGTTTCCAGGGACTTGATCTTTCCAGATCCGCCGGAGGGTTTCAGAAATGGCTTGATCGCAGGACTCGAAAAACTCCCCCGCCGCCAGCTTCACCTCACGGAGATGTATGGACGACCCTGGGTGCTGGACAATGAAGACGGACGGGACCAGAGCGAGCCTGTCGAGATCCTGCTCTCAAAGCGGAAATTCCCTGCCGAGGATTTGCACATGGATGTTGTGGTGTGGACCGCGCCCCCGAAAGGGGGGCTCCCGGAAGGCGAACTTGAAGTGCTGCTCAAGGGCTCCGGCGGCAAGGTTCTCTCGCGGCAGAAGGTCGCGGAGTTTTCCGAGACAGGCTGGTTTTTTTCCATCGGCCTGCCCGAAGTCCTGGATGGGAAGTCCGGAGAACTGGAAATCATCTGGTCGCTGGATGGCAGGGAGGTTGGCCGGGCCTCCGAACGCTTTGAGGTGTTGCCACCCGGAAAGGTGGCCCGTTCCGGCACCATCGGGCTGGAGGTGATCAACGGTCCCGGCGCCGTGCTTCCGAATGCGCCGATGACCGTCGGTCTGCCTTTCCCGCACGGCGCACTGTACGATCAGCAGTGTGTGCGTTTGGTGGATGAGCAGGGAACAGAAATTCCACTCCAGACACGGATTACCGGACGGTGGTCGCGTTTTGGTGCCATCCAGTGGCTCCTCTGTGATTTTACCGTTGATCTGGATGCCAAACCCCGGAGGCTGAAATTCGAGTTCGGGGAGAAGGTTTCCCGAACAATGCTCGCCGCAATACCGGTTTCCGGGTCCGACAAAGGATTTCCCACAGTCGATGCCGGGCGCATCCGGACAGGCAGTTCCGGATTGGCTTATTCATCCAAAGCGGGTCCTACATCCAAAGGGGTGGACGCAGCCGCAAAGTCCGGCAATTCCGCCCGTCCGGTTTTGACCGCCCAAGCCCTGCGCGGGGCTTTCGTACAGAAGGAAGGAGGAAAGAGATTTTTGGTTCCGGAAAATGCCACTTATGCAATTGAGGAGCAGGGAAGTGAAAAAGTGGTTGTCCGCACGGCGGGCTGGTATCTCGAGGAAGGTGGCAAGGAAGCGTTTTGCAATTATGTGACGCGCTTTGTTTTTCACCGCAACAGCCCTGTTGCGCGGATTTATCACACATGGATATTCACCGGCGACGGCAATGAGGACCGCATCCGGGAGATGGGCTGGAGTTTCGAATCCGCAGGAAGCTTTGTACCAAAGGGATTCCTCGAGAAATTCGGATCCCGGCAGTGGTTGAGCGCACTCCGTTTGGTCCAGTTTGATCACTCAAGGTTCGAGCTCGACGGCGATGGAACCGACCGGAATGGCAGGACTCCCGGCGTGCTCGCCGGCGAGGTTTCGGAGACCGGAGTTGTTTTCGGGGCAAAAAATTTCTGGGAGAATTTTCCCAGCGAGCTCGAGTTTCACGGAAACGGCTTCACATTTTTCAACTGGCCACGGCACAACCGCCCGAGCTACACGCCTTCGCCCGTTCCTGCCGGCAAAGCCTTCCAGCTCCGCTATGCGCATGAAGGGGTATCGCTCGATTTCCGCACCCCCAAGGAATATCTCGATGGCGAAATTTGGGGTACTGCCACGGCAAATGGCGCTGACCCTGTCTTCCAGCAGGGGCGGCAGGAATCCATCAATGCGCAGGGCATGGCGAAAACGGAGGAGTTTCTTCTCTTCTTCAGCCCCGCCACTCCGGATCTTTCGAATGGATCGCTCGTGATCGAGGGCCTGAGCCAGGAAACTCTCCGGGCAGTGGTGGACCCCGTATGGGTGGCTGCAAGCGGGGCAATGGGACGAATCCATCACCGTGACCCCGACATGTTCCCTCGCGAAGAGGCGCTGTTTGACCTCATCGCAACGGCTCCGGCCCGCTGGAACGAGCGCCTGGAAAGCTACGGAAAATGGATTAGCGGAGATTTTCCCGTGGATGGAGCCACTCTGCGGGACGCCGTTGCCTCCCCACGCCGGACGTTCAAAAAGGGCCACCACGGCTGGCCGTACAAGTGGGTGCCCTTTGCCCGCAGCGGAAATCCGGAGCTTTTCAAGCTCGCGGAAGCCGCCACCCGCCGCATGACCGACACGGGCTTCAGGCATTATGCAGACCCTGCCATCATGGGTAAAACCGGCAATCAGGATGTTCTCTCGGTGGGGCAGGGCTGGACGCAAACCTCGCTCTTTCCATGGCTTGGCGGCACGCTCCGAAGCATCAACCAGGACGTCGATTATCTCTGGGACGCCTACCGCCTTACGGGATACGCACGGCCAAAGGACGTGGCCTTGCTTTGGGCAGAGCTGAACAAAACGGATACCGCCCACCCTCATCCGGGTCGGATCAGCGTTTCGACATTGCACTATTTCCTCGACACCTACAAAGCCACCTTCGATCCGTGGTTCCTCATCGCAGCGCAAGCGATTGCCGAGTGGAACAAGATCCTTTGGGAAGGAAAAAATCCCGGCAATTTCTCGACAGAATCCGTCGGCCATTTTTGGAAACCGGGGAACTACGACTTCTATAAGTTTACCAACGACGAAAAATACCGCCAAATCGCACAGGATATTGCGGTCTCATGGTCCAGTCCCTGGGATTATACCGATTCATGGAAACGCCTCGACGTGCCATTCATCCAGCAGGCGGCGGCTGCTTATGATCTCACCGGGGACGACTATTACCTCGGACGCATGGAGGCATTTCTGGATTCCGCCAATATCCAGGTTTTCGATGGACCCGAGCCGGAATACCTCAGGGGCAGCAATGTCCGGCATGGTGGCGCTGGAACCGCACTCGAGCTGTTCAC
>JBGSSC010000633.1:0-4866 GCA_041737265.1 Terrimicrobiaceae bacterium
CGGGCGGCACCGACAACCATGTCATGCTGGTGGACTTGCGTCCGCGTGGACTCAACGGAGTCGAAGCTCAGGAAGCACTCGAGAAATCGGCAATCACGGTAAACAAGAATGCAATTCCCTTCGATACCGAGCCGATCACCAAAACCGGCGGGATCCGCCTCGGTACACCCGCGGTAACAACCCGCGGGATGGCCGAGGAGGACATGATGGAGATTGCCGACTTCATACATGAAGCCCTGGAATCGCGGGCCGACGCCGCGGCAATCGGGGATCTCCGGCGCAGAGTGACGTCCTTTACGGCGCGGTTTCCGCTGCCTTGAGCGCTGCGGTGTCCGCCCGGAATTCCTGGATGTAACAGATACCGATCAGCGCCCATACAATCGTCGTGCGGTCGAGCATATGGCGCATGTCCACGAAATCCCCGAGTTCGACAACCCTTGCGATCTCGCGCTCCAGCATGAGAGGCTTTTCGCCGAGTGCCTGGGGAGTGAAAAAGACGCCGTGGTTGTGAAGCATCCCACGTGAGCTCGGAGCATTGGCCGGATTGAGATAAAAAGTTGCACCCAGCCGGTCCCGGTCGAAACAGGAAAGGTCCGCATCGAGGTCGAGCCCGACCCCGCAAATTAATCCCGTAACGTCTTTGTGCCGGGGCTTCTCGTCAAATTCGAACCAGGAGGCAAAGTTGGAGACGTCGGTGATGGACTTTCCGTTCGCGGGTGCATTGGTATCTATCGGCGAACGCACGACGCCGCTCCCGTAAACCTCCCCCATCTCGGCCCTCATCGCGAGACCGAGCGCCCCGCGGAAATCTCCCCGGCGCTGGCGCGCCAGGTCAAAGAGTGCGCGGTAAATCTCAAAAAGAGTGGCCCCGCCGGGTGCGGTGGCTTCGAATTCCACATACTCGTTGAACCGGCCTGCCAGCGAAACGTTGAAGCCGGTGCGGATCACGACCTCGGCACTGTCCTGCTTGGGTACCAGATAGTCGGGAGTGTCGTTTCCGTCGGTCGGCAGCCAGACCATGGTTCCACCAATGGTCATCATCTCACCCAAATAATTGAGCACATCCTTGTCGCTCGAGCCGAGAGCACCCAGGCCAATGGAATATTCCTTCGAGGAAAACCGCTTCGAACGGAGCAGGCCGGAATTGATGCGGGAGTGGAGCACATCCTCGACATGCCCGAGCACCTCGACCGCTGTGGGCTCGTCCTCGCCGGGATGAAAAGTGAACTTCCCGCAGGAAAGCTCCGCCGCATTGGGAACCGGCTGGGCATCCTCAAGAGCCTCCTTCACCGTTCCATGGATCTGAAAAACCTCCGACAACCCCGAGATCCTGATGACCTCGGTGCAGTAATGTTGGGGGGCGGCGAGAATGAGCCGGAGTCCCCTCGATTGGAGCGATTTGTGAAGTGAGAGGAATATCCGCACGCCTGCGCTGCTGAGATAGTCCATTTGAGAGAGATCAAGAATCGCCGTCTTGGCAGACTGCAAGGGCTTGAGAAGCGGAGTGGCCTCTGCAGCCCCTGCGGCGTCCAAACGCCCGGCAATCACAGCAAGCATGGTGCCGGCGTCATCCACATTTTTGACGGTCACTTTCATGATGGCGAATGTGGTCTTCCGCTCCGGCACTGTCAACAGCCGGTGCCTGCAGAGCCAACCCGGGCCTTTTTATTGCACGATAATCCCGGTCGCCCCGGACAGATCCACGTTATCGCCAGGGGTTGACCCGTTGCCCTCGACGGTATTGCCGCCAATCACCGTGCGGGTGCACGGACCGACGGCATAGATTCCGAACTCGGTGTTATCGAGGATGGAGTTGCCCAGGATGGAATTCCGGGTGGAGGAGTAGATGGTGAGCCCTCCAATTGCATTCGTGCTGATCCGGTTGCCCAGGATGGCTTTCCTGCCTCCCACCTAGGTGCGGGAGGTGCCGACATCAAGGAGGATGCCTCCCCAGCCGTTCGGAATCGATGGTTCGAGGCCTTCGCTCGCCGCGTCGCCGTAGCCGATATTGCAGTTGTAAATCGAGTTGTTGTAAGCGCCTTCGGTGACATTCACTCCGTAGCCGGTGTTTCCCGAGAAGTGGTTGCGGGTTTCCACGGAAGGCTTGAATCCGCCCAGGGCATTGTTGTGTGCGGTACCGCTGATAAGCACACCGTCCCAACCATTGGGTATGGCAGCGCTGATCGCGGTGTTGGTACCGCAGGCGGTATCGAGCACCTGCACTCCGGTGGCAGCTCCTCCAATATGGATTCCGCTCCATGCGTTGCCCGATAGAATGCATGTCCGGACGACATTACTGCCACCGGTGGAAGTGATCAAAATTCCGTTCATCCCGTTGGGAGCCGCACCCCCGAAGGCGAAAACGCCGCCGAATGTGTTGAATGAAATAAATCCACGTGCCTTTTCCAGCACGGCAATCCCGTTGCCGTTATTGCCGGAGATCACATTCCCGAGCGGAATCACTCCACCCACCGTTGTGTTCCTCGATGTTCCGGTGGTCGTCATACCGTTGCCGCCGTTGGGAACAAGGATCGAATTGTTGGCACCGATTCCAAGAAAATTTGCATGAACGGTGATATCATTGGCGTTGTTGATCCTAAGGCCATCGCCACGGTTACCACTGATCACATTGTAAAATACGAACGGGTTCTGGTGCAGCGTGCAGCCAATGAGCGAGTTCTTGTTGGCACCGTCGATCAGGACGCCATGAAGCCCGTTTGCAAGGGGGACGTTCCCGGATTCATCGGTTCCTATGAAGTTGCCGGAGAGAAGATTGTCGGTTGAAAGGTCATTGACGACGACTCCGTTGAGTCCATTCCCGGAGATCAGGTTTCCCTGGGGGGGGCGTACAAAAACCGCGGGGACGGTGCCCTTGGTTCCTGTCGGGTTGTTGGCGCCCGCTGCCTGCCCGCCGATTGTGTTCGACGCGGATCGGCCGGTGATGAGGATTCCGTTTTGCCCGTTACCGAATCCCGCCGCTGGAGAACCTGAGACATCCGAACCGATAAAATTCATTGCCACAATATTATCCCGCGAACCGTTTATGGTGATTCCATTGCCCCGGTTGCCCGAGATCACGTTCGAGCGTTGAAATCCGATGTTGATTGTGGCTTGGAATGCTGTGGACCCGGATTCCGCGATGACGAGACCAACCACATTGTTGCCATAGACAGAATTGCTGCTGCTGATGCCCTCCCCGTCAGCATCCAGGTCAACCCAGGTGGCCGGACCGAATGTATCGTCTGCATTCCGCCGGAGAGTGACCCATGAGCCTTGGGCCGGAAGGGTTGTGCCGGCCTGAACCGAGTCGATGCTGAGTTGATAGACGCCGGGCTCCGAGCTGCTGATGCCTTCGCAGTGGCTGATAAAGTTCACTCCCGCGGGGCCATTCGGATAATTGAGCGAAGTCCAATTGGTGAATTTCTTTGTTGCGGAATCATAATCGACAATAAACGCCTTGCCCTGGGTGAGGGGGGTGTTCTGGTCGGTGAGGTTGTGAGTGGCAACCGGGCTGTAGCCGCCGCAGATCGTGTATTTGGTGCCGCCATTGTGCCAGATGCCGTAGGCGGAGTTGCTCTTTGACCGGGGATAAACAATGTTGTCCACGAATTCGGCGGTTTCGACATTGTAGATATAGGCGACTCCCGGGCCGATCGGCAGCGTTTGCCGGCCGACTTGCTTCGGGCCATCCGCATTTCCAACGGCCAGTCCGCCCATTGTGCTGTGAGTGTATTGGTAAACGGCACCCGGGTAGTCGATCGAAACAAAGGTGCCGCCCGAGGGGAGGTCCGTCGCTTCCCCCTCCCAGACAAATCCGTGGTTGAAGATTTCCGTATCCGAGTTCAGGCGGTAAACACCCACAAGCCGGATCTTTCCTTCGGGCAGATTATCCGGACCGTAAACGCTGGTCGCCAGGGTGTCGGCACCGGGATACACAACCGGGTAGGCAATCCCGCCTCCATTGAGCGGACCAATGTAGAGCAACCCCTCCAGATCCGAGCTACCACAGATAAGAAAGCTGGTGGAATTGCCACTCAGATTGCGCACTCCCTGCCAGGCCGAGACAGGTTGAATGGAAAAATCCGATGCGTTCGAGGTATTGAAGTAGGAAATGCTTTCGACGGGATCGAACGCCCCGACGAGGTTGCCGGCGGAAGTGGACTGAATTAAAATTCCGTCTCCATAGTTTGCCGCGACCGCGCCGGAAGTGTTGAGCCCGATGTAGTTTCCTGCCACGACATTCCTGTTCGATCCGATAATCAGTGCCGGACCCACACTTTGAACGAGGGAGAGTGAGGCGATCGTCGAGCCATCCGCCCCCGGGGCCAGGGTGAGCCCCGGCTTGCCTGCAAAGTCGATGGCAATCACCGGACTGGAGACGAACCCGGGCGCGGTTGTCCCGTCCAGTGTGACCGACCCGGTTACGGGAGGAAGCGGTTTGGAGAGGACGATCGTTCCGGCGACAGCAAAGGTGACGGCACTGCCCGGGTCACCGTTTGCGTCGACGATCGACTGTCTGAGCGAGCCGGCCCCGGCATCGTTTAAGTTGGTGACTTGGTAGGTTGCCGCAAAGGATGAGGCCGTATGCAGCGCAACAATGGCTGCGGAGAGAAGAAGGGTTGTGTTTTTCATTGTGTGGGCCGGGGAGATTTTGGGAGAGGGGTGAAGTGAGTGGGCCGGTGGGAAGAGCATTCCCGGAGGGCGGGAGAAATTCCCAACATTTGGGAATCTTGGAAAATCAGGGGGCGTTGGGGTGGAATGGGAAATCGTGCTTCCCGTGAAAAATTAACAGGAAAGCATCATGTAACACACAAGGCGCTCGGAAGCAAATGCCATCCGCTCAAGCCCGACCGTTCGCTTGCGGGT
>JBGSSC010000642.1:0-4700 GCA_041737265.1 Terrimicrobiaceae bacterium
AGGAACCTTGAAGGGCGCTGCAGGGCATCGCCATAGCCTGCGTTGAGGCGCACGTCGGGGTACGTGAGGTAAAGGTCATCTTTGCAGCGGGTGAGTGCCACGTAGAAGAGGCGCCGTTCTTCCTCGAGTCCGCGATCCGACTCCGCGCTGCGGGCGTTGGGGAACATCCCCTCCGTGAGCCAGACCAAAAAGACCACTCGCCACTCGAGGCCTTTCGCCTGATGGATGGTTGAGAGGGTGACCTTCGCGAGGTCGGTGTTTTCGCGAACCGCATCGGGGGTTTCGAGTCCGCCGAGGAGGGAGAGCTGGGCGAGAAATTCCTCCGTGCTCTCAAATTGGCGGGCATAACCGGCCAGCGTGTTGAGGTCCTCCTTTCGTGCGTCATAATTGGCAAATTTCTCTTTCATGAAGTCGTCGTAAACGGCGAACATTACCGATTCGATCATCCCGGACGGCCCGGAATTACCCCCCGCCAACTCATCCAATGTCTCGGCAAACTGGTGCCAGTCTTTGGACGCCTTGCCCGGAACTTTCAGGCCGTGCAGCCACCCCTTTTCGAGCGGGATGGCGGAGGCCCCCGAAACCTTTTCCCAGAGGGCTTCCGCCGACTTTGCACCGATTCCCGGAAGGAGCCGCGCAATACGCTTGAATGCGATTTCGTCCCGCGGATTGACCGCAAATTTGAGAAACGAGGAGACATCCTTGATGTGGGCCTGTTCGAAAAAGCGGAGCCCGCTTGTGATGGTGAATGGAATCTGAGCCTGGGTGAGTGCGAGTTGAACTTCCAGCGAGTGAAAGTGCGCACGATACAGAACGGCAATTTCCTCAAGGGGAATGTCCTCGTCGTGATGAAGCTCCAGGATCCGTTTTGCAACAAACGCCGCCTGGTCGTTGTTTGTCATGAGCGGAACCAGCGCAGGCTTCACGGCCCCTTCACTCCGCACGGGGGAGAGCGCCTTCTCAAACTGGCGCTCGTTGCCGCGGATCGCGGCATTCGCAACAGCCAGCACACCGGGCACGCTGCGATAGTTGGTTTCGATCTTGAAGACCTGGGAACCGGCATGGCGGTCGGGAAAGCGAAGGATGTTTTCGAAATCAGCACCCCGCCACGAATAGATGCTCTGGGCATCGTCACCTACCACCATGACATTCCCGCGAGAGCGGCTGAATGCCGAGACCAACTCGGACTGGACCCGGTTGGTGTCCTGGTATTCATCGACCAAGACATGTTCGAACTGGCACTGGTCGAGCACGTCCCCGCAGGTTGCGAAAAGTTCCACGGTCTTTGTGAGGAGGTCGTCAAAGTCCATGGAGTTCGCCTGCTTTTTACGAGCTTCGTAGGCACGGTGCGTGTGTTCAATCTGTTCGGCGAGTGGCAGGAAGTATCTGTAGCGGGAGGCGAGAACTTCACGGACGGACGCACCGGTATTGACCGAGAGGCTGAAGATATCCGCCAACACGCCGCCCTTGGGAAACCGCCGCTCCGGTCCTGCCAACCCTTCGCGAGCAATAACCCCGTCGAGCATATCCTCGGAATCGTCGCGATCCATGATGCTGAACCCCTGGCGGAATCCGACCCTCTCGGCATAGCGCCGCAATATCCGGTTGCCCACGGAGTGGAAGGTGCCCCCCCAGATCCCCTCTGCAGCACCGGGCACCAGCCCGGAGACCCGGTCGAGCATTTCCCTTGCCGCCTTGTTTGTGAAAGTCAGCAGAAGAATCCGACCCGGTTGAACCCCCTGCGAGAGCAACCAGGCAACACGGTAAGTGAGCGTACGGGTCTTGCCGCTACCCGCCCCCGCAATCACCAGAGCAGGACCTCCCGGCGAGGTGACCGCCGCAAGCTGCTCGGGGTTGAGCGCCGCCGCAAAATCGATGGCAGGTGCCACCGACGGCAGAGAATCCAGCGTATATTTTCTGATCACTCCGGCCTCCGGAGAGCGGGCGATTGCTCGGGGTGGGACTCGAACCCACAAGGATTGCTCCACCAGATCCTAAGTCTGGCGCGTCTGCCAATTTCGCCACCCGAGCTAATCCGGCTGGAATCGATGCTGATAATGGTGGGCGGGCATAGAGTCATGGAAGAAAATTAGCACCTTCCCCGCCGGATTAGGTGAACTTTTCGCGAGCGAAAAGTTTTTTGGCGCAAGGCCTGGCTTTCAAATCCGACAAGCTGCTAAAAAAGGTTCTTCCGGGATTTGACGAGCGTCGCCTGGAGTTTCTCGAGGAGTTCCTGGGCCGAGGCTTCGGTCTCGATGTACCTCGCTGCACGGGAGGGGTTTTGAGCGGCAAGAAATTCGATCTCAGCAATAATCATTTTTGCCGTTTGGATCACGCCTTCGAGTTGGCTGATGCTCTTGCGGCTGGTGCGGTTTTCACGGTTGATCTGCTCAAACAAGCGGTTCTGGTGAGCAAGCCAGGCCAATGCATCCTCGATGCTGGCGACACCACCGACAAGGCGCCCGTCCGTCCCGAAGGCTGGCGGGGTGGGATCGCCGGGGCGGATGGGCAGGACCGCCTCCGGAGTTTCGCTGATGCCGGTCGTGGCGCGGCGGTCGTTGATCACGGTCGGGGTGATGAAAACGATCAGGTTCCGTTTGTTTTGCGCCCTGCCTTTGCTCTTGAAGAGCTGCCCCACGCCGGGAATGTCCTTCAGGAAGAGGACCCCGTTGTCTCGCGTCTCGTCAAAAGCCTCTTCCAGCCCGCCAACGGCCAGAGTGTAGCCGGAGTCAACCTGCAGAGAGGCCTGATAGATCCGGGATGAGGTGACCGGGTATTCATTGCTCTGACCCGGCCCGGTGTTGATTGCCTTGAAGCGCACGATGTTCGACACCGTGATCGCCACATTGAGGTAGACCGAACCGTCGGGCATCGTTTTGGGGAGAATATTGAGTTGGGTTCCAATCGGCAGGTACTCGATTTGCTGGCTGCTGCTTCCGGTGCCGCTGCTTTGAATCTCCGAGGACGCTCCGAGAATCGGCTCGTTGCGGGCATTCGAGATGGCGACCTCGCGATTATTGACGGTGAGCACCCTCGGGTATTGCACGATACTTGTATCCCGATCCTCCATGAACGCTTCGATGGCGACATTGATGTCTCCAGGGCTGAGCACGGCCGTGTATGCCGCACCAAGGCCTCCCTCATAATTCTGGAGCGAGTTGTACATATCCAGAGTCGTGTTAATTGAGGAGTCGAGGCTTCGGGAGAAGTCGAAAGTGGGAGGAGTGCCCGTTCGCCGTTGGGCCTCGGTTTCCGACAACGTCGTATTCTCAAATCCCCTTTCGGCCTGATTGGCGACATCGTAGCCGATCCCGCCCCGGGCCGTGGCCTCCTGTGCGAGATTGATTTCGTATCCGCCTTGTAACGTTCCGGCCCAGTTGATGCCCACCTCCTTGGTCGGATCTTTGGTGGTTTCAAAGAATTTCACCTCGATGCCGATAAGTGCCTGTGGACGGTCTGCTGCCGCCATGAATCCTTCCACCCATTCATGCTGCTGCCGGGTCGCCACAATGTAGATCGTATTGGTATCCGAGTTGAACGTCACGGTGGGCTCATTGGGAGCCGGTACCACGGCACCAGGAATGTTCGAACCCGTTGGGTTCAGGCCCGTTGACGTGGGGAGCGGGGGAAAATCCCCGACGCTGGCCTCGTATGGAGCAACTTTGCCGTTCGTGCCTTGGGTGGGAATCCGCAACACGTTCTTGATTTCTTGAACAAGTGCGGGCTCTTGCGAACGGAAAATCGATTGCGCCTGCTGGAGCTGCATATTGGGGACCGACGATGCCGTTAAGGCAGAAGTAGCACCCTGAGTCTGCGAGACAGCCCCCGAGGCCTGGCCGCCATCAAGCACACCACCGGCGAAGACCACGCGGTCCTGCGGAGTGTATTTCAGCTTGTAGATCCTTCCGATGAGTTCGCGATCGTTGAAAGGACGGATGAACCAGACCCCGTGATCATAAACCAGGGCGATGTCGTTGGCTTTGGCAATGCTTTCAAGAACCAGAAACGGGCTGGCCCTCATCGTGAAAGTAACGAGCACGTCGTCGATGGAAGGGCCGGCGGCACCTCCGGACGCTGGAATTCTCTCCTGCATGGAGATGAAGGGAATTCCCGAATCCTCGGCCAGGAAGCGGAGCACATCCCGAAGCGAGGCACGGTCGAAGGTGTAGAGCTTCGCCGGAGAATTCCGCAGGCTGCCGGCGATCGCGTTGCCTTCCCCGTAATCCGGAAAAACCATAAAGGCTTTCGCCTTCAATTCCGGAGCAGGAGGAGGTGTGGGAGCCGTCACATTCAACACTCCTGAAGAACTTTGCGCGAGCGCCTTCCAAGAGGCCAAAGACGCAAAAGCGGCAATAATTGCCACCAGGAACCAGTAGGGTCGGATCTTATTCACCACAAAGAGAGTTGTTCACAGTCCGTAGCGCTGGACGACGAGGGTTGATGAGAGGAAAACGCATAGCGCTGAGTTAGGGCGGCGGTGAAAGGAATTGCAAGCTACCTCTCCATGCAACAAATGACCAGAAAAATCTACGCAACAAAAAGTCGGTTCTGAAAGGGTTCAGAATCGAACAGGCCGCGAATGGGTCCCTTACCTTTTAAATCCTGCGCAACAAACCCAAGATTTCTGGAAACAATGCAGGGACTCACGCCTGCAACGGATGCGCCGTAGCGGATGCAAAGCAACGACCGGGATTGCAACA
>JBGSSC010000667.1:0-6292 GCA_041737265.1 Terrimicrobiaceae bacterium
GGAGGGAAACGCTTCGTCGTTTCCCATTATTCATGGTTTCGCCTCCTCCTTGTTTTTGAATCCCTCCTTCGTTTCCACCACTTCCCTGGTGTCCGCAGGGGCAGGGGAGGCTTTGCGTGAACGCGGAGGCTTGGGATCTTGCTTCCACGCGGAGAAGATTTCAGTGTCCTCAAAGAGTTCCTGAGGATCGATGGCATAATGAGGCCGGGCCAGCACACCTTTGTCGGCGTATTCGGGTTGGCAATCCAGACAGTAGGCCGCCAACTCGCTGCAGATCCAACGGGCATCGTGGTTGAGCAGGCGTCCTACGAAAAGGTCCGGCGATTCCCGGAATGCGGAAAGGATCCACCTTCGCAGGAAACTTCCTTCGAGAAGTTGCGCCGCCAGCAAAAGGTGGTCGTAACGGGTTCCGACCTGAGCAAGTGCCGACTCAGCAATCCTCCTGCCAACCGCGTTGTCGAGCTTGCGCGGCTTGCGGAAAAAAATCTGCGAACGCGCGCAGTCGAAATATTTGGAGAGGGGACTTTTGACGACGCCTTTGTCGATGAGGGCCTCCACGCATTCGTTCTCTCCGGTAACCACAACCGTATGGGAGACATGAATATCGCTCAATCGGGACCACCGGGTGAAATGAGCGATTCCCTTCGCGACCGGCTCCGCGGTGCTGTGGGTGAATCCAATATAACCAACCCGGTAGTTCTCACCGAATCGCGGGACCACGCATTCCACCTGGACCCGGCGCTTGCGCAATGCGGAGATGTCCAGGCGTCTTGGTAGGCGGGCCATCAGTTACCTCCAAGCCGCGGAACAGGTGCACCGCCGGTGGTTTGTTGAGTTCCAGGAATCATAAGTTGTTGATTTTCAGGTTTCGACATGGCCTGTCCGGTGTTTTTATCGTGACAACCCGCCAAGGTCGTGATAAGTTAATAATTCAATCTTATGCAAAGAAAAAGTGCGTTCTCTCGTCGTCTGCCGGATCTTGTAACTGAAGAGTTGGTGGCAGCTCTCTCGAAAAAAGGTGCTTCTTTCGAATTTAAGCAGCTTTTTGATGTCGTTCACGAGCGACTCCGTGCGCGCAATGCCGCGAGTGGGGGAGAGGAAATGCTCCGTCTCCGCGCTTATGAAAAGCTCCAGAACCTTGTGACCCGGGGGATGGTTAAAAAGACCGGCAAAAAGTACCGCGGTCTGGCGTCCCTCGCGAAGGCCCTTACGCCTCCTGAGCCCATCGTCCTCGCCGCCAAATAAGCGGCCGGACCATCCGGGCCCGGAGGACAAGCATGCGTGCGATCGGTGCTCTTTGCCTTGGGGCCTCTCTCTTGGCTCTCCTCAGCTGCGAGTCGATTGATGAGGGGAAGCGGGAAACCGCTGCCCGTCGCCTCCGATCATCAGGCTTCGTCTTTGTTCCAACCTCCGATTTTGCTTCTGATCCGCGTTTCAACAACCTGGCTCCCTACAAGCTGCAGGCCGTCACTGTGAAGTCAGGAACCGTATACGTCTATCCGGCTCTGGCTAATGGCGGAGCCTTCATTGGCGGGCCGAGACAGATGGAGGCTTATCAGCGCAAGGTTCTCAATTACCGCACCCGGCAGGTTGCCGATCAGGCGCAGACGACCCTCGCCAGAGACCGTCGGGGTGCAGCATACTGACCTCATGTTTCAAGTGGTTTTTAACACGGTGAGTGCGTCGGAGATGGCGGCGCTTCCCAAATTGCTTCAACTCGAAATCCTCGCCGACTTCGAACTTATGCCGGATGACCTTGACCGCCTGGACAGTTCGCGCTTCGGACGGGTTCAGCGGGAAGGAAGATCACTTCACCGGTGTCGTGCGAACGACTACCGGATTTATTTTGAGCGTCATCCCGAGGGGATTTTAGTCCACCGCGTCCTCCACAAAAACACGATCCGGGATTTTCTTTTCCGTTCGAATCTTCCCATGGATGAGGATTCCCAACTCGGAGAGGCGAGGGGATTCTGGGAGTTGATCGAGGAGGCGGAGAAAAAGGCGTGACCTTGTTCGAATCGGAGGCGGTTCGCAGGGAGCAATTTCCGGTTGCCGCCCGCCAGATCTTTTTGGGTCACGCGGGGGTCACTGCTCTTCCCGCCTGCGCTGCCGAAGCAATGGCCGCTCAGGCCCGTGCAAGCAGCGAGCAGCAACAGGAATTTGCAGACGTTCTGCGGGTGATCGCTGTAACCCGGGCTCTTTGTGGACGCACCATCGGGGCGGGTGCCGACGAAATTGCCCTTCTCGGTCCAACGGCTCTGGGGCTGAGCCTCTTCGCCAACGGTCTCGATTGGCAGCCTGGGGACGAAATCGTCTGCTATGCGGACGACTACCCATCCAACGTGTATCCTTGGACCGCGCTTTCACGATCGGGTGTCCATGTGCGTTTCGTTGCCGCAGATCCGCCGGGACGGATCACAGTGGACGCGGTGCGTGATGCACTGACTGCTAAAACCCGGATGGTTGCGCTTGCATCCTGCCACTACCTCACGGGGTGGCGGATCGATTTGCAGGCGATCGGAGGCTTGCTCCGCGAGCGTGGGGTCCTCTTCTCACTTGATGCGATCCAGACGGTCGGAGCCTTTCCGACCGATGCCGGATGTGTGGATTTTCTGAGTGCGGACGCCCACAAGTGGATGCTTGGCCCGATGGCCATTGGCATCGTTTTCGTCGCCCGGCGGAATTTCGGGCTCTGCCGTCCCACGCTGGTTGGTGCATGGAACGTGAAGTCGCCGGACTTCATTGCCCAAGCGGAGATCCATTTTGAAGAAACCGCCCGTCGCTACGAACCGGGGGTGCTCAATGCAACCGGGATCTATGGCATGAAGGCGAGTCTGGAACTGCTGGAAAACACCGGCCTAGAGCAAGTCTCTGCTGCGATTCTTGGATTGAGGGACAGGTTGGAAGCGCGGTTGGAAGCCCTCGGTTTTCAATTTTTCTCGCCCAAGGCCCCCGAGCCTTTGAGGTCCGGCATCCTGACTGTTCGTCATCCTGATTTTGATTCAAAGGCACTTTTCGATGCGCTGACTTCGGAGAATATCATCGCCTCTCTCCGCGGTGCGAGAAATGGATCCTCATGGCTCCGATTCAGTCCGCACTTCTACAATACGTCCGACGAGATGGACCATGTTGCCGAAGTGCTCGCCTCAACAATCAAACGGCAGGGATAGCTGCGTCATCGGCTCGGTTTTCGGGCTCGGGGAGGGGGGCTTTGAGCGAGCGATTTCCGTGGTCCGCGTCCATAGGCTTCTTTGAATATTTTAAAAAACTGCGCATAGCTCCCGAATCCTGCTGCATAGACAGCCTCGGTGATCGTGTGGATTCTTGGATTGTTGCGGGATTCCCAAAAGCGGCCGAGCCGAACTGAGTTGCGGTAGCGGCTGATCGGGACCCCGATTTGGGCGCGAAATGTCCGGCTCAGATAGGCCGCACTTATCCCACAGCGTCTGGCGAGTGTGTTAAGATCGGAATCTTCATCACTGAGCAGGGCAATGGCCTTCCGAATCGCCGGATGCAGGGAGGGCGCCAAGCCCGGAGTCCCGCCTCTGCATTGACATCGCCAGCACAGCAGTAAGAGGTGGCGCAGTCCTGCATTGAGTCCATCGGGGTCGCCATGTTCGAAGCGGAAATTTGAGCCGACGACGAAGCCGGCCTCCCGGTTCAGCAGGTCGGGGTCGAGGGAGCCATCCATAACCGATGCCATCGTCTTGCTTACAACGTCGAAAGTTGCAGCATCCAACTCCGTGTGCAGCACGCCTGCCCTTCCTTTGTGATGGCGTTTCAATTCCTTGTAGACCTCCCCCCTGCAAGCACTGGCAATCATTCCTGGCTTGAAAACGGCAACATAGTTCTCCGCATCAAGGGTGCGATTCACAAGCTGATGTTCTTGCGAGGGGAAGAGCCAGAGGAGGCTTCGCCGCCCGAAGGTGAAGCGCCGGCCCTCCACGATGTAAGTGATTGAGCCGCGAACCACGAGGTTGAGCTCGAGTTCAATATGGTGGTGGCTTTTCAGGCTGGGCGGGTTTCTGGCGGCTTCGGCAAGAAACAGGAAGCCGTCATAGCGGTCTCCCAGCTTGAGATTTTCCAACATGATGACAAATTATAATAACTTTTTGGCACGGAACAAGAAGACATCCCCTGCCAGGACCGGCAGCTTTTTGCGAGCCACCCCGTCATGAGTCCAGAAGCAGCCGTTCCGCCCAAACCTCTCCTCCATCTCGACTACAGCCTCACCGGAGAAAATGCAGCTCTGGCGATTGAGAGAGGCCTTGCCGAGGCGGACTGGTATCAATGCCCGGTTCCCCGCGCCACCATGCGCAAGCTCCTCGAACGGCGGGATGGACCCGCACTGCGTGACACGATCCTCTGGTTTGCAATGATTCTGGGTTCCGGGTACGCGACCTATTTCCTGTGGCCGGGTTGGTGGGCGGCGGTGCCTTATCTGATCTATGCGGTGCTTTATGCATCCACCTCGGATTCGCGCTGGCACGAGGCGGGTCATGGCACGGCATTCAAGACCGACTGGATGAACAATGCCCTGTACGAGATTGCATCGTTCATGGTGATGCGGGAATCGACGGTCTGGCGTTGGAGCCACACCCGGCACCACAGCGACACCATCATTGTCGGCAGGGATCCCGAAATTGCCGCACCGCGTCCCCCGGATCTTCCCGTGCTTTTTATGGGTTTCTTTGGCCTCAAAGGCTACCCGAAATATTTCAAGCAGATCCTCCTTCACTCGGTTGGCAGGATGTCCCCCGATGAGAAGACCTTTATTCCTGAAAGCGAGTTTCCAAAGATCTTCTTTAAAGCCCGCATTTACGTGTTGATTTACGCTGCGGTGATTGCCCTTGCCGTGGCAACCCGAAGCGTTCTTCCGCTGCTTTACGTCGGCCTTCCCAATATTTTCGGCTCATGGCTCATGGTCGTTTATGGGCTCACCCAACATGCGGGCCTTGCCGAGAATGTCCTGGATCACCGGTTGAACTGTCGGACGGTTTATATGAACCCGGTTCACCGGTATCTTTACTGGAACATGAACTATCACGTGGAGCACCACATGTTCCCCCTCGTCCCCTACCACAACCTTCCCAGGCTCCATGCCGCGGTAAAAGAGGATTGTCCGACCCCTTACTCGGGCCTCATCGAAGCATGGCTGGAGATTGTTCCTTCCCTGATAAGGCAGACGAACGATCCCGCCTATTGCGTAAAACGAAAACTGCCAACTCCGAAGCAACGGCTCATCGAAGGACTCCACGCCAGTGACATCAAACCTGACGCCGGGGGCTGGATCGAGGTCTGTGCGGCTGCCGACCTTGGGTCCGCCGATGTGATCCGGTTCGACCACGCGAAGAAGACCTACGCCCTCATTCGTGATGAGGAAGGCGCCCTGCATGCCACCGATGGAATCTGCACTCACGGCAACACCCACCTCGGGGAGGGGCTTGTAAAAGGAAAAATCATCGAATGCCCGAAACACAACGGCCGCTTTCATCTGGCGGACGGCTCGCCGGCCCGGGCCCCCGTCTGCCGCGGGCTGGCCACGTATCCCCTTGAAGAGCGGATCGGACGCCTCTGGCTCAATGTTTCCAGGCCCGGGGGGGCGGGAGCCCGCGAGCCAAAAACCTTCCACCTGCGGGTTGTCAGCAACCGGAGCGTTGCCACATTCATCAAAGAACTGGTCTTGGAACCGGTGGGTCCTGCGGAGCATGTGAGCTTCACCCCGGGCGATTACCTGCAACTTGATATTCCAACGTACGACCTCATTCGATTCAGCGATTTTGAGATTCCGGAGCCCTATGCGTCCGTTTGGAAATCCCGGCACGTCTTTGACCTCGTCGCCTCGAATCCGCAGCGCGGACGCCGCAACAACTACTCCCTGGCCAGCAATCAGGAGCTTGAGCGCGTGCTCCGGTTCAATGTGCGTATTGCAACTCCGCCTCCCGGGCAGGATTGTCCGCCAGGGGTGGGCTCCGCCTATGTCTTCAGCCTGAAACCCGGAGATGAAGTCACGGCCATCGGACCATTCGGGGATTTTCACATCAAGCCGACCCAGCGGGAGATGGTTTATATTGGGGGTGGTGCCGGCATGGCCCCGTTGCGTGCCCATCTCTCCCACCTGCTGGAGACCGGCAGAACCGCCCGCAAAGTGAGCTATTGGTACGGAGCCCGCTCGCGACAGGAAATTTTTTACGAAGAGTATTTTGAAAATCTTGCCAGGGACTACCCGAACTTTGCCTTCCACCTTGCGCTTTCCGACCCGCTTCCCGCGGACGATTGGAAGGGGCCGGTC
>JBGSSC010000685.1:0-5333 GCA_041737265.1 Terrimicrobiaceae bacterium
CCTGGCCGCGTTGGATAATGGGCGGGGTCGGCGAACCCGCCCTACCGGTGATAGCATGTGGCTTTTCTAACATGATGGCTCCGCCTTTGTTCTGCCTCATTTTACGCAGCAAAATTTTCTAATCCGGCGGCGGAGTGAGCCCGTTTCGCACTGGGTGCCCTTGCCCACAAGCCCTCCCTTGGCACCGGCTACGCCGGATTAGGGCTGAAGAAGGAACTCCGCCGCCTGGGCGACGTCTTTGTCCCCGCGGCCGGAGAGGTTGACGATCATAATCTCATCGCGCGACATCTGTGGGGCGACCTTGATTGCATGGGCGACCGCATGGGCACTCTCTAGAGCGGGAATGATTCCTTCGATCTCCGATAAGGTGCGAAACGCTGAGAGCGCCTCTTCGTCGGTCGCGAAATCGTATGAGACCCTGCCGAGATCCCGCAGGTGGCAGTGTTCGGGGCCCACAGCCGCGTAGTCGAGTCCGGCCGACACCGAATGGGTCAGCTCGATCTGGCCGTCGTCGTCGGCCAGGAGCCACGTCTTTGCGCCCTGGAGCACGCCGAGGCGTCCGCCTTGAAAACGCGCCGCATGCTGACCCTTCGAGATCCCGCACCCCCCGGCTTCGACGCCGGTCATCCGGACGCCGGGATCCTGAAGAAAGGGATAGAACAGGCCGATGGCGTTGCTTCCCCCGCCCACGCAGGCGACGAGGAGATCGGGCAGGCGTTCTTCGCGCTGGAGAATCTGGCGGCGGGCTTCGTCGCCGATCACGCGGTGGAAGTCTCTTACCATGACGGGATAGGGATGTGCTCCGTAGGCTGTGCCTAGCACGTAATGGGTATCGCGCACGTTGGTGACCCAATCCCGCATTGCCTCGTTGACGGCTTCCTTGAGGGTGGCCTGACCGGCGGTGACGGGTACAACTTCCGCACCGAGAAATCGCATGCGTGCGACGTTGAGAGACTGGCGCTTCATATCCACGG
Organism: Terrimicrobiaceae bacterium; assembly: GCA_041737265.1. Taxonomy (GTDB): domain Bacteria; phylum Verrucomicrobiota; class Verrucomicrobiia; order Chthoniobacterales; family Terrimicrobiaceae; genus JBGSSC01. The sequence continues at coordinate 975 of JBGSSC010000685.1, forward strand.
CTCCCATATAAATGACGCACTTGAATCCGAAGCGCGCTGCGACCGTGGCGGTGGCAACTCCATGCTGGCCGGCTCCGGTCTCGGCAATGAGGCGGTGCTTGCCCATCCTGCGGGCGAGCAGGGCCTGCCCAACCGCGTTGTTGATTTTGTGGGCACCCGTGTGAACCAGATCCTCGCGCTTGAGATAAATTTTAGCTCCGCCGAGCCGGGTTGTCATACGCTCGGCAAAGTAAAGCGGGGTCGGCCTGCCGCAGAAGTCCGAGAGAAGGGAAGCGAGTTCTTTGCGGAACGCGGGGTCTTTGTGTGCGGCATGGTATTCGCGTTCGAGGGCTTCCAGCGGGACGAAGAGTGTCTCCGGAACGAAGCGTCCTCCATAGGCGCCGAAATGGCCCGTTGCATCGGGCGTGGTGGCAGGAGATGTCATTGCCAGCTACTATGTACTCTCGCCAGCACCGCCGCAACCGCTCGTGCGTGGGGCGATGGCATCGGAGGCAGATCGTCCACAGGGAAATATTCGGCTCCCTGCGACCTGCCGGATCCCGCGACCACGGACATTTCCACGCGGTAGCGGGTGATCGGGTAGATTTCCGTGTGGAGCAACTCGCCGTCGATTGCCGCAGGGGGCAGCAGCCAGAGACCCCGCCATTGCGGCCCGGGGGATGGAACGAGGGCAATCGACTGCTTGCGCATCACAAATGCCCGACGGTCGGAAAGCCGTCTCGGCTCCGGCCTCGCCCGCTTGACTGGAAGGCTGGAGGGATCCCCCGCGGCGCAGAATCCGCGGACCGGACACCTGCCACACTGCGGGCTCCGCGGGGTGCAGATCGTGGAACCCAGATCCATGAGCGCGGAGGTGTGCTCCCTTCCTCCCTTCGCCGCCGGGAGCAGGTCCTCTGCGAGCCGGAGAATTGCCGCTTTGCCCGCCGCCTGATCCACCGGTTTCCGGATATCACCCAAGCGTGCCAACACTCGGGTGATATTGGCATCTATGACCGGTACCGCGCGGTCGAAGGCAAACGCGAGCACGGCCGAAGCCGTGTATTCCCCGAAACCGGGGAGGGCGAGAAGTTCATCGCGGGAGTCCGGTATTTTCCCGCCCCGGGCCGCAAGCAAGGCTGCGGACCGCAGCAAATTCCTTGCGCGGCTGTAATAGCCGAGACCCTGCCAGAGCCCGAGCACCTCACGCTCCTCTGCGGCCGCCAGAGATTCGAGTGTGGGGAAGCGTGCCATCCAACGCTGGAAGTAGGGCCCCACCGCTGCGACCGTGGTCTGTTGCAACATGAATTCCGAAACCATGACAGCGTAAGGGGAGGGATCCGTGCGCCATGGCAGTTGCCGGCCCTCGCGACGGAACCATGCTTTCAGGTTTTTCCGCAGCAAGGCGGGGCGGGTGGCGCTAGAAGACATGGTGACCGTGGTGGAAGCAACCAGCATGGGCTAATCCTACTCCTTCTTCTCAATTGGACTATTCGAAAGCCCGCAGAAAGGTCTTCACTAAAAATTGGACTCTTCGCTGCCAGAACCCTGCTACGAAGGTTGGCGGTTATTGGGAAACCACAGATTGACAGGATTTTCACAGATTTCTCCCGATGTCAGAATCAGGCGTCTGTATTCCAGCGAGCGGGCGGCGAAATTCACAACAAGAGCCCGCTCCAGCCCCGTCACTTTCAGGTAGTTCAAGGTCTGCGCGATTTCGGCCTTGCCGATCTGCCCAATTGCCTTGCATTCCAGAAGCACGGCACCAAAACAAACAAAGTCCGCCTTGTAATAGCTAGGCAATAGGCCGCCCTTGTATCGGACCTGCAGGAGCTTTTCCCGTTCAAAGGGAATCTTCAGGCAGGCGAATTCCACAGCCAAGGCATCCTGATAGACGGCCTCCAAGAAGCCCGCGCCGAGTTCCCGATGAACCTCCATGGCAGCACCAATCACTGCGTGAGTTTGTGGATCCTTCATAAAATCTGCGGGAATCGGTGTTAATCTGTGGTTGAGTCAAATGCTTCACCCCGAGAATAGCTCCTTGCGGAATTCTGACAAGGGAGCAGGTCTTCCCTGCAACGAGCTTCCAAGCCTCCCCCTTGTATTTGTCGGCGGACGATGGAAAGTGAGAAAGTCAGGCTACCCGGCAATTTTGCGTCTGCGTCTGCGAGGTTGCTTCATCAGCAGGAGTCCCATGCCCAGCAAAATCGCGGCGGACGGTTCCGGGATCGCGGTAAGGGTGAACTCCAGCAATGATCCGTCGATGGCGAAGCTGCCTGCAAACCCTCCTCCATTGGTGTAGCCGAAGTCGGTCCCGACAAAATCCGTGGTATCAAACACGACGAGCAGGTAGGTTTGGCCAATCTGCCAATCGGCATCCAGAAAGGTGAAGTTATATTCCCCGACTCCGCCTTTGTTGAGGTCGCCGACCAATTCCAGGATATCGCTGAAACCGTCGCTCAGGCTGATGAGCATCCCTGCATCAGAGTTCCACAAGAGGGAATCCGCATCGAAGCAATCAACCGGCGCAAGGAAGGATCCGGATTCGAGCGTGATGCTGCCATCGACGAAGCCATCACCCCCGAAGGTCGCACCCGCTGCCACCGTGACATTGCCGGTGATCGAAAGATCAACGATCAGCGTGCCGGCATTCACCGACGTGGGGCCGGTGTAGGTGTTGTCGTTGGCCAGGGTGAGCGTGCCGTTGCCGGTTTTGATTACGCTGCCGTTGCCTGTGATTGAGCCGTTTTGCGTTGCGGAACCGGAATCGATGAACAGGGTCGTCGGGTCGTTGGGTGCCGAGGTGTCGTAGTTCGCCGTGTCCTCCTCCGCATTCGTGTAGGTGATCGTTACCTGGCCGAATGCCACCGGCGCAAACAGAGCAACGCAGAGCAGGATGAGGGTGGCGCGATGAGGGGGATTTTTCATATTCAGGAATCAACAAGGGGTGTGGCCCATCCGGCCCGAAACGCGGAGGGCAATACCGTGGATCTTCTATCAGATCTCAATCCAATGGGAAGAGTCATGGCAGTTGCCGCCTTCCCGTCCCAACCACGCTCTCCGATTTTTTCGTGGCAAGGCGGGTCGGGTAATGATTCAAGACATGGTGACCGTGCCGGAAAAAACACCCAGCGTTTACACTGCGCCTCTCACCACCGAACAGACCGCTGCTCTCCAGCTTCTCCTGAAACGCGAGGGCTTCGATTTCGAAAGCCGCCCCTACACGATCTGTTTCGCCAAGAAGCCCAAACTCACCGTCGCCATCTACGAAAAAGGCCCGAAGGTTGTCGTGCAGGGGCGCGGTCTCTCCGACTTTGTGACCTTCCTCCTCGAACCCGAAATTCTCGGCGAAGCCCGCTTCGGTTACGACGAGGTCCACAATCCCGAAGGCTACGAACCCCACTTCGGCATCGATGAAAGCGGCAAGGGGGACTTCTTCGGCCCGCTCGTCATCGCCGGCGTCTACACGGATGCCGCCACCGCCCGCGACTTCCGCGATCTCGGCATCACCGACAGTAAGCGCATCACCTCCGACAATCGCATCCGCGAATTCGCAAAAGCCATCCGCAAGTCCGGCACGGCCCAGACGGTGATCGTTGTTCCACCGCCGCGCTACAACGCCCTCATCGAGAAAATGGGCAACGTGAACCGCCTCCTTGCCTGGGGACACGCCCGCGCCATCGAGAACCTCTGTGCCGCCCGGCCCGATTGCCCGCGGGCCCTCTCCGACAAATTCGCCGACGTCCGGGTGCTCGAACGCGCCCTGATGACCGCGGGCCGCAAGATCCAGCTCGACCAACGCACCAAGGCTGAGTCCGATTATGCGGTCGCCGCAGCGTCCATCCTGGCCCGCGAAAAATTCATCGACTGGATGGATGAAGCGGTTGTCGGACGCAGCTTGCCGAGAGGAGCCTCGCAAGCCGTGAAGGACGCCGCCCGCGAAATCGTAAGGAGCGATGGCCCCGACCGCTTGGCCGCGTTGGCCAAGATGCACTTCAAAACCGCCGCCGAAGTTCTGGGCAGCGTCAGTTGACGATTTGGACCGGAGTCCCCAGCGGAGCGTTCTCGAAAAAGGCTATTGCCATTCGTTCGGGAAGTCGGATGCAACCGTGTGAGTCCGGCACGCCCGGAAGAAATCCCATGTGCATGCCGACGCCACCGTTCGTCAGACGCATCCAGTATGGCATCTTGGCGCCCATGAAACGCGCACCCGCCGGCATCGGATCGGTTTTGACGGAGACGCCCTTCACAACCACGTTGTCCGAAGCATCCACGTAGTCGCCGTAGAGATTCGACCTGTAGTCGACTTTTTTCTGGATGATCTTGTAGTTGCCCGGGGGGGTGTCGTATCCGTCACGCCCGCTTGAAATCGCGGAGACGCCG
>JBGSSC010000691.1:0-4808 GCA_041737265.1 Terrimicrobiaceae bacterium
AGAAGTTGAAAAGGCCTACGGCCCCGGCGGCGTCATCGAAGCGCTCGAACTGGCGAAGAAGCAGGGCAAGATCCGCTACACCGGCTTCACGGGCCACGACGACCCGGAGGCTCATGTGAAGTTGCTGCAAGGCGGATATTCCTTCGATGCCTCGCTCATGCCGGTCTCGGCGCTTGGTGCCTTGAGCTCCCGGAAGTTTGAGGAGGTTGTGATGCCCGAATTGGTGAAACAAAATGTCGCCGTCCTTGGCATGAAGGGGTTCGGAGGGAGCAAAAGGGCCCACCTCCACGGACTGGTTAACCCTGAAACCGTTCTCCGCTATAGCTTAAGCTATCCCCAGGTCTGCACGCACTTGATCGGAATGGACAAATATCCGTTCATCGATGAGGCGGCATTGGCATCAGCGAAAACCCCCATGACCGTTCCCGAGCGGGAGGCGTTCACCGTCGCACTCGCCCGGCAGGGCGGCGCCGACTATGCCTGTTACCTTCAGGATGGCTACCGCGACGGTGGCTGCGGCGGCGGGATGCCCGCATAGTAGCGGGACCGCGTTTTTTTACCTCCACATCTCTGCCGCCGGGTCTCGCACTCCCAAGGCAAGCTGCTCTTCTTTGCGGAATTTCAAAAACTGACCCGGTTGGCTTTCTCAGTGATTTTCACCTCACTTTGGGTCCATACATTTGCCCCAGCAGTTCCTGAAGGGCTTCGGTCTCCTTGGTGGAGAGGGTTCCTATTTTCCTGCGGAGCCGCTTCTTGCTGATAGTACGGATCTGTTCGGCACAGATGTCGGCGGGCCTTCCGTCGCAGGCTATTTGGAGGCGCGTGCGCCAGTGGGGGCGCAGGACTGAGGTGAGGGGGCAGACGACGACGGTGGGGAGGGTGCTATTCAGTGCATCGAGGCTCACGATCACGCCGGGGCGGGTTTTTCCCATCTCACTGCCTTCAACGGGATCGAACCGGCACCAATAGACATCAGAGCGTTTCATACGGATCGTCTATGCTGACGCTCCGGTTGTGCTCCCGGGCCCCAAACCTTTAACTGATCCCAATTTACGAGGCGCTCCCGTTTTCCGTTTTCCAGCCTTTCGCTTTCGTGGCGGGTCTTCCCGCACGGCGCAGCTCATTTCTTCAACCTGTTCCCATGGGATATCCTCAAGTCCGTCTGCAACCGCGGAATCCCAGTCCGACCAATCTTCTTTGGCAGCCACCATCTCCCTCGCAGTTTCCTCCCAGGAAAGCTTTTTAAGGGGGGGCGCTTTGGATGTGAGGACCACAGCATCACCGCGGTCTTGGATGAGAAGTCCTGATTCAAACCCGTGCTTGCGGATGAGTTTGGCGGGCAACCGGATTCCGCGCGAGTTCCCAATCCGGGTTAGAGAAATCTCATGGGATTGCATTGCGTACTTACAGTAATTACACGGACGCTGCGGTCAAGCGATCAATTTCCAACCATGCTGAGTTGGCAAAAGTAGTCAACTTGAAGGGATTGCGAAGCCGGACGAGATCTCAAATCGTCAAGCAATCTCAAAAAATCCATCATCATCTTCGGATACTTGGAAATGCGCGGAGCTGCCGCAGGGAAGCTTGCAACACGCGATCCAATAATGATTCGGAAGAATCGAGCCAAACCCGCCGCCGCCAGGTCCCTGCACTTGCGGTAATAAGCCCGCAAGACCGGATATTCGTCAAACAGGCCTGATCCCATCGGGTCCTTCCTGCAAAACATTTATATTATAGGACTGACCCGTTTTGCCTTCCTTACTCAGAAAGGGAACTCCTCCTCGGCCTCGCGCACGGTGTTTTGTTCTCCGAGTACGAGGGGGTTCGCGCGTTCGTGAACCGTGAGCCCGGTAACGATGATCGCCTTGTCGGGGCGCACCGGGCAGATGAACTCGCAACCGCCGCAGCCGATGCAGAGAGCAGGATCGACTTCGGGAATGGTCAGTCCGTGCTTCCATGGCACCATGTGCACCGCCTGTGTCGGGCAATGTTCGGAGCATGCGCCGCAGGCTGTGCCGTCAGTCTTCACCACACACCGGCCTCGGAAGAATTTCACAACCCCGGTGCGCACGAGGCGGCGCTGCTCGATTGTGATTGGCTGGATTGCGCCTGTGGGACAAATTTGCGAGCAGTTGGAGCAGTTGTAGGAGCAGAACGAGACGTCGAAGTCCTGGTAAGGCTGGAGGAATCCGGCCAAGCCGTGCTGTGTGATGGACGGCCGCAGCACCTGGTCCGGGCAGTTCGCCACGCACAACTGGCAGGCGGTGCAGAGATTTTGGAAACGCGCCAGCGATCCTGCGCCCGGCGGTAGGACAGGTTGCTTGTTATGCTGGTTAAGGTCGCAACTGCCGCCGCATGTCTTGCCTCCTCCTTGTCCCCGATGCCCCGGACCCTGGGCCAGGGCGACAGCGGGAAGCGTGGCGGCGATGCCAAGGAACAGGCGCCGTCGGACAGAAGGCATGCCAGGCAGGAGGATTTTGGCGGTTGCCGGAGCAGGCTCTGGCGTGCCCCGGCGGCTTGGCTCAGACGTTCGTGATCGCAGGTGAATTCCACTGCGTGTGCAGGATGTGATACAATCGAGGCACATAACGCAGCGCGAGTGGTCGATGGTGTGGTTGCGGAAATCGATGCACTGTGCGGGACAGACGCGCTCGCACATCGAGCAGCCGACACAGGCCGCGTCCGCGATGCGCAGGCGGAACCATGCGAATTTCGAAAAGAAACCGAGCACGGTGCCCACCGGACAGACGGTATTGCACCACAGGCGGCCGCGAAAGACAGCGGCCAGCACAACCAAAAAAAGCAAGCCAAGCGCCACTCCGGCCGTGGTCCACGCAACCGGCGAAACTTTTACGGGAGTGATCCATGAGGTGAAGGCGAGAAGCTGGTTGGCCGTGCCCAGTGCCGGACGCAGGGTTCCGCCGGTGATTTTACCAAACAGGCTGTAGGGATCGAGGAACGCGAGTGGCACAGCGGTTCCGGCGATCAACCCGGCGGCACAGGCGGCCACCACCGCGCCACGCAACCAGGGGCGGCCGCCATGATAGGGCAGCCTGCGTTTTTTTTCGGTGCGCCCGGCTATCCATGCGGAGAAGTCCATCAGCACGCCCAAGGGACAAAGCATCGCGCAATAAACACGGCCGAAACATACGGTAAGGACGAGCACCGCGATGCAGCCCGCAGCCACCCATCCACCGCCCGTCAACAAGCCCGAAACCGATGGCGCAAATTGCAACCAGATGATTGCCCGTGTTATGCCGGCTCCCAGCCAGTTGCCGATATCGGCGAAGGCAAGCGCGCAGCCAATCAGAACCAGTGCGCCGAGGATGACCCGGATGCCCCGGTATGTCCGGGCGCTCATGCGCCGAGCGTGATGCGGTGGATTTTGACTTTCTCCAGATCCGCCTCACCGCCACCCATCTCGCCGGCGATTTTCACATACCCGATCTCTGCCGGTGCCATGCCGAAAAGCTTCGCCGCTGCGGCATCGAGCGCGACCATGTCGGTTCCCAGCATTTGGTATTTTGCCAGCTCTCCGTCCTCCATGGCGCGGCCCTGCGGGCCGTTTTTGCGCAGGATGCGGTAGGCGTCGATGATGTTGAGGTCCGGCTTGCGCGGCGCGAAACACATGTCCGCGATGCATTGGTCGAGGCCGTTGCTGTGGAAGAAGCGGCGGTCCCACACACATCCCATCAGGTTCTTCATGCACACCGTGAGCTTCGCTCCACCATGATGCTTGAGCACCGGCACGTTGATGAAAACATCACAGTCGAGCATTTCATTGTGGACGAGCGCCTTTTTCAGCGTCCTGGCCTTTGGCAATTCCACCTCGCGGTAGGCATTTTCGAAGTTGCCGGGAACCATCACACCACCCGCGGCCTCCACTGCATCGGCGATGCCGCTGGTCTTGTAAGTGCGCTCCCAGTTGTGGCAGGTGTGATCGAACACGGTCACCTTGGAAGCGCCGGCCTGCAGGCAGTGGCGGACAATTGCCCCGACCAGATCGGGGTTGGTATTGGCGGGGATCTCGGGCGGTTGGTCCCACCCGATGTTGGGTTTCACGACCACGTTCTGGCCTTTTCTCACGAATGCCCGCATACCGCCGAGCGCGGCGATTCCGGCTTCGAACATTTCCACCGGTTCGCCATTGCGGACCGCCACGATGTCCCATGGCCCGTCGCCCTCGGTTGCGGGTGCGGCGAAGACCGGGTTACGCCAGGAAATCAAGGCCGCTGCCGCTCCAGTGGATACTCCGATAAAACGACGGCGTGTGATGGGTTTCATGGCGGTGACCGATGCGGTCGCTTTTTTGAGGAAGCTGAATATGCGGGAGGATTCATATTTCTTGTATCAGTTTATCTTACGGGAAACCATGGTGCCAGTATAAAAGTAGCATATCTTATGAACTGCCTTCGGAAAGGCCTGAAGGTAGGACTGACTCGTTCGGTTTCCGTAAGTCCTATCTTCTTCCAACTTGCTGTCCCAGCACCTGCGGCTACCAAGCCCGCAAGACCGGATATCCATCAAACAAACTGTCGCGGGAAATGACTCCCAACCTGCGGCGCAGGGCTTGGGCGATGAGCATCCGGTCGAATGGGTCGCGGTGGTGCAGAGGAAGATCCTCCATTTTTCGGCAGTCGGTTGATTCCAGATCAATTTTGAGGACACCGCTTTTCTTCAACTCGCGGGGTAGGAGAATGTCCCAGTCGGTTTCGATCTCGAAGTCAAACCCCTTGGCCGATCTCTTCAACCCGATTTCCCAAAAGCTGACGGTCGAGTAGAATAGGGGCAACTCGCCGCCTATCAAC
>JBGSSC010000724.1:0-5321 GCA_041737265.1 Terrimicrobiaceae bacterium
GCTGGCCGCAACGGAACAAATCTGCCAGGCGCTGCTCAAGGCAAAGGTCCCGGTTTACAGCTATATCAATACCAACGCGGCCTCAGCGGGCGCTCTCATCGCCATGGCGACCCGAGCGATTTACATGGCACCGGTGAGCGCCATCGGTGCCGCGGCCCCCGTGATGGGCACCGGGCAGGAGATGGAGAAAACCATGACTGCGAAGGTGGTTTCCTACTACTCGGGATATTTCCGCAGTGTGGCTGCACAGCACGGCTATAACCCCGAACTCGTCGATGCCTTCATGAACCTCGACAAGGAAGTGAAGGTCGGGGACCGCGTGCTCAACCCGAAGGGTGCGATCCTGACTCTGAGCGCCCAGGAAGCCGTCGAGCAGATCAACGGCAAACCCCTGCTCGCGAGCGGAATCGCCAAGTCTGTTGAAGAGGTTGCCGAGAGCGCCGGACTGCGTGCCAAAGAGGTCGCCCGCGTGGAACCCTCGGGGTTCGAAGCGGCTGCGCAGTGGATCACGGTCCTTGCGCCGATGTTCCTTCTGGGGGGAATCATCGGTGCCTACATGGAATTCAAAACACCCGGCTTCGGAGTTGCAGGCACGATTGCGGCCCTCTGCTTCCTGTTGTTTTTCACCGGTCACTATATCGCCGGGCTCACGGGGTTTGAGGTGGTTGCCGTCTTTTTTCTCGGGCTGATCCTCATCGTTGTGGAGCTCCTCTTCTTTCCGGGGGTGCTCGTCCTTGCGGGAATAGGGACAGCTTTGATGTTCGGAGCTTTGTTGTTTGCCATGGTGGATTACTATCCGGGTCAGCCTGTCGATCTCTCCTTTGATATCTTTCTGCTGCCGGTTGCGAACCTCCTGATCGCATTGGTTCTGGCAGCCATCGCTGCGTCCCTCATTGCCCGTTTTCTCCCGGAGCTTCCATTGTTCAACCGGCTCGTGCTGGCCAAGCGCCAACCCTCGGGCCCCTCATTCGGAGTTCCTTCGCCAGCCCTATTCTCGAAAACCGTCAACACGGGCGATATCGGGATCGTGCGATCCATGCTCCGTCCGGTCGGCAAAGCGGAATTCGGTGCCGCACTTCTCGATGTGGTCGCCAACGGTGAGTTTGTTCCCGAGGGCCGCCGCGTTCGGGTCTTGCGTGCAGGCGGCGACGCGATCGTCGTGGAAGAAGTCGAACCCTGATCCGGCGCAGTCGGGGAAAGGGGGCGGGCTTGCTGGCAAGGGGATCCGGAGAGAAATCGGGTTGCCTCGCCGCCGGACCAGGAAATTTTGCTGCGCAAAATGGAAGGGTGGAGAGCTCCGCCGTTTTGAAGGGCTGAAGGTCCTGAGCCCAGCCGGGGGGCTCCGTCGGAAGCTTCAATAATGGGAAACGACAGCCGACCGCAGGGAACCGGAGCCCCGCGAAGATCCGAGCCGAAGGCAGAGCGAACCGTCCAACACGGTTCCCCTCATTTTGCGCAGCAAAATTTTTCTAATCCGTCAGTGATGGGGGCTATTCCTCCCTCAAGGCCCTTACCCGCACGCCTAACTTCGCCCCGACTCCGCCGGATTAGAGGTGCATGCCGGCCAGCTCGACCGCGTTGTGGTCGCGAACCGGTTGGTTGCCTTCGGGATATTCGAAGACCTTGCCCTCGAAGTTGCGCAGGACCACCTTTTCCTCGTCGTGGTAGAGCACATAGCCCGGGCTGACTGGAACTTTGCCCCCGCCTCCCGGAGCGTCGATGACAAACTGGGGAATTGCGTAGCCGCTGGTATGACCGCGCAGGCCTTCAATGATCTCAATCCCCTTGGCCACGCTGGATCGCAGGTGGGACGAACCCTTGATGAGGTCGCACTGATAGAGGTAGTAGGGACGCACCCGGCAGAGCAGCAGCTTCTGAACGAGTTCGCGCATTGTCGGGAGGTCATCATTGACCCCATCCAACAGCACACTCTGATTACCGAGAGGAATTCCCGCATCGGCAAGGCGGCCGAGGGCGTCACGGACTTCTGTAGTGAGTTCCCGCGGATGGTTCACGTGGACACTCATCCAGAGCGGATGGTGTTTTTTCAAAAGCGCACAGAGCTCGGGCGTGATCCGCTGAGGCAGAAAGATCGGCACCCGGCTTCCGATGCGCAGGAACTGGATGTGAGGAATCGCGTGGAGCCTGCCCAGGATCGCATCCAATTTTGCGTCGGAGAGCAGGAGGGCATCTCCGCCGGAGAGCAGCACGTCACGAATTTCAGTATGGGCTTCGAGGTAGCGGTAAGCCTCTTCAAAGTCGGTGTGCAGTTCCTGCTCGCCCACACCGCTCACCACGCGGCTGCGCGTGCAATAGCGGCAGTAGGAGGCGCAGCGGTCAGTGACAAGAAACAGCACGCGGTCGGGGTAGCGGTGGACGAGTCCCGGTGCCGGCATATGGCTGTCTTCCCCGCAGGGATCGGCCATCTCCCATGGGGCGGTCTCGACTTCTTCGCTCGAAGGAATCACTTGCTTGCGGATCGGACACTCCGGATTCGCAGCGTCGATCAGATTGAAAAAGTGGGGAGTCACCGAGAAGGCGAGCTTTCCGCGGGAGAGGATCACCCCGGCCCGTTCTTTGGGAGTGAGCGTGAGGAGCGACTCCAGTCGTTCCAGGGTCGCCACGCGGTTGCGCAGTTGCCAGCGCCAATCGTCCCAGTCTTTGGCGGAAACATCCTGCCAATAGCCGGGGGTGTGGGAGCGGAAAGTCGCAGCATCTTGGCTGGAACCGGCCGCCTTGGTTGGAGGTTGATCCATCGGAATCGTGCGAGAAATTAAGTTGTCAGAGGCCATTGTCAACCGGCAGCGCAAAAAAAAATCTGTAGGTTCAGGCGGGAGTAACCCAGCGGTCGGGGCCTCCCGCGTCCTTCATATAGGACTCCAGGGCCTCCCGCCAAGGTCGCGGTCGGATTTTCGTAACGTTTTCGAGCCTGGAACAATCCATGGGAGTATGGGGCGGGCGACTGGCGCGGAATGCTGCCACGGAGGCCAAAGCGATGGGGTTTACCGTTCGCGAAACCACCGGCCATCCGAGCTGGCCGGCAATATCCACGGCGGCCTGACCATATTCCTGCCAGGATGCGGTGCCGGAGTTGCATGCATGGAGGATCCCTCCGGGTAGCCCGGGGCTGAAGAAGGGGGCCAGCCAATCGGCTACATCCTCGCTGGAGGTCGGGCAGGAGGTTTTATCCGCGACGGCCTCGAGCGTTTGTCCCGCCAGCGCGCGGCTCAGAATCATGTCGATGAAGCTGGGCTTGTCGGGCCCGAAAACCCATGACACCCGAACAGAAAGGTGGTCGCCCGGGGTATTGATCACCGCCTGCTCGCCGAGGAGTTTGGTTTTTCCATAAACGCTCAGCGGGTTTGGAATATCTGTTTCCGTGTAGGGTCTTTCGAGCAAACCATCAAAGACGTAGTCGGTGCTGAAGTGGATCAGCCGTGCCCCCGTGGCTGAGGCGGCTTCCGCCATCACCTGCGGTGCCTTCGCATTGACCAGATGGGCGAGGTCGGGGTTCTCTTCGCACTGCTCAAGGGATGTGGCACCGGTGCAATTCACCAATACGTCGTATTCCCGGCTCCCGAGCATCCTTCGCAGGGAATCGGAATCCCCAACGTCGGCTTCCGCCCGTGAGAGAGCATGCACTTCGTTCCCACGGTGCCATTTGCGGGCAAGTGCCGCTCCGAGGCGTCCGCGGCTGCCCAATAACAAAATCTTTTTCATGGGGTCTGCGCTCAGGCGGCTGAGAACGCGTACTTCGTAGTTCGCACCTGGGGCGTGCCGGGCCGAACCAAAATGTCTCCGAACTCCGGGTGATTGACGCCGTCTGAATACCCCTCGCATTCCAGCGCGACCCCGGCGAATGGACCGTAGGGAAGCCCGGATTTACCGGCAAGGTCACTGTCAATGGCCTTGCCGAAATAGACTTGGAGCATAGCCTCGTCGGTGTGGACATCCAGAATCCTCCCGCTTTCCGGGTGACTGAGGCGTGCCGCATGGAAGAGGCCGCCGGATGCATTCTTTGGCAACAAATAGAGGTCTCCGTGTTCGCAAAACAACCCGGGGATCGCCTCGGCCAGCTTCCGGCCATTGCGAAAGTCGGAGGCCGTGCCCCCAACCGGGAAGGACCTTCCGAGAGGTTCCATCGCCGGCCCTGGTTTGATCGCTTCCGAAGCATGGACCGTCAATTCGTGGTCGAGAATCGTGCCCCGGCCCGCTCCGCGAAGATTGAAGTAGGAATGGTTCGTCAGGTTCAAGGGCGTCGGCCGGTCGGACGTGGCTTGGCTCTCGATGATCAGCTCGTTGGATTGTGTGAGGGTATACGTCACTGCGATATCCAAAGTTCCGGGATATCCCTCCTCTCCATCCGGACTGCGATAGGTCAGCCGCACGGACGGGTTTTCTTTTTCGTCCGGAATTTCCGGCGTCCAAATCCTCTTGTCCAGGCCGCAACTGCCACCGTGGAGATGGTTTTTCCCGTCGTTGAGTTCCAGTTGGTAAACGCTCCCGTCCAGAACAAACTTTCCCCCCGGTATCCGGCCGGCGACCCTGCCAGTGATTGTGCCGAAGAACGGGTGTTTCGCAGCATAGGCCTCGAGGTGGTCAAAGCCAAGGACCACATCCTCAAAGTGGCCCCGGCGGTCCGGCATCTTCAGGGAAGCCACGATTCCGCCCAGGGTAAGAACCCTAAGAGAAGCACCGTTTCCGTTGTGGATCTCAACTTCCTGGACCGGATTGCCATCCGGCAGGTAACCGAAGCATTGAATTGTCGTCATGGTGCTTGAGTTTGCTTTTCGATGATTTGAATCGTGCCTGCTCCTCCTGAGCTGAAAACAACCCCCCCGCCGCGCAAGAAGTCTCCTGTGCTTTCAATACGAAAGCCCGGTGTGACCAAAACCCCACTGTAGGGAGCTGGCTTTCCTGGCCTTCCGTCTGCGGCGGTGGTTGCAACAGTTCCCCTGGTTAGCCCCGAACTGGAGGTGACCTTAAACTTAAACCCGGCCGGCGGGGCGTGCTGCATGTCACGATACCATATCGGCTGGTTGGTGGCTGGCCATTGGGTCTCCAGGAGACCGTTGATTCCCCCTGGCGTTTCATCGGTGATCTGAAGAAGGACTCGAGAAGTTCCGTCACCTATCAAAGCTGCATTCTTCACCGGAGCCCAAAGCTGCCCGAGCAGGTTGAACCTTGCGATGAATCCGGATTTGTAGGATGCGGCTTGCGGATTGCCCGGACGGATGAACAGCAATGGGGATACTTCGATCGCGACTGGATTCCCGGTTTTTTTGGACGCAATAGTTGAGTCGCCGGGCTGAGCGGGAACA
>JBGSSC010000767.1:0-2170 GCA_041737265.1 Terrimicrobiaceae bacterium
TCCGCGTCATCGCTCAGTGCGGTTAACCATCAACATCACCAATGAACCTCATCCCCATTGTTTGGTGGAGAGCCTTGTTTGGTGGAGAGCCTTGTTTGGTGGAGAGCCTTGTTTGGTGGAGAGCCTTGTTTGGTGGAGAGCCGAAAAACTGGACGCTGTAGGTTTCGAACCTACGACCCCCGCCGTGTGAAGGCGATGCTCTACCACTGAGCTAAGCGTCCGAGGAAATGCAGGATTCTGCCTCAATCCTCACAAGGAGGCAAGACCATATCCCCGCAAGGGGAGCTGACGGGAACATCTCAGAAAAGTGCAATCCGCATTCGATGACCCATCTGAGCATGGCAAAAGATTCTGAATTGCAGGCGCGGGCAGTAAATGATGGCTCCGGGTTTCGGCCATGGAGTCGCAGGGAGTTTCTTGCCTTGCTTTCGACGGCGGGAGGGACGGCTTTCTCTACGGGGATTTCCAATTCACGACCGCCTTCGAATCGGACGGATTCCTCCGCGACGGTGTCTTCTCAACATAGGAACCGGTGGATGATCCGCTGCCTGCTCCCCAGGCCTCACCGGGAATTTCCACAGACACGTGGAAAAAGATAATCACCCTGGCCCATGTGGACAAAGCGCTCGCTCAGGGCAGGGCATTTTATCTCACTTACCACAGCCATGCCACGAAAGACCTGGTGCTGGCGGCCTATCCCCGCTTTCCGGAGTTCCTGGCGGAAAAAAGAGACGGGATCCCCACGATATGTGGCGCAGTGACTGGTATCGCCACTACCGTGCGATGTTCGACGCCTGATTGCTCACAACCCGAATCTGCTGAAAACCGCTTGCATCACCGTCGTTGAGGACCAAAGTAAGTGGTTCATGCGTTTCTTGGCGGTCTTCTTCACTCTTCTGACCCTGTCTGCCGTGCCCTCGAGCGCGAGTTGGAACGTTGTGATGCACGAAGGCCGAAGGTTCGTCCCGCTTGATAACGTCGCCTCTTTTTACAAAATGAACATGGATGCTTCGGGCGGGGAGGGCTTCCGGCTGTCGGCGTCCGGTCGGAGCATCGAGGGCCGCGGGGGAGGGCGGGATATCCGGATCAATGGAGTAAAGTACGTGCTCTGTTTTCCCATGGTCAACCGGGGCGGCAAGACGCTGATTTCGGCAATGGACGTAACAAAGATCATCGAGCCTGTTCTGCGTCCGCAAAAGATCAAGAATGCGACCGCGGTGCGCACGGTGATCCTGGATCCCGGTCACGGTGGGCATGACGGCGGGGCGAGGGGTAAGCTCGGGATGGAAAAGGAGGCGGCGCTGGATGTTGCGATGCGGGCCAAAAAGCTGCTTGAGGCCAAAGGCTTCCAAGTGCGCATGACCCGCTCGACTGATGTCTTTATTCCTCTGGAAAAGCGCTCAGAGTTCGCCAACCGGCTCAGCAACGCGGTCTTCGTCAGCATCCACTTCAACAAGAGCAAGAGCGGGGGCGGAACGGGGATCGAGACCTATTGTCTCGCGCCCCGCGGGGTTCCCTCAATGGATGAGGAAAACCTGAGCTACAGCGACTACAAGATGCATCCCGGCCATGCGCGGGATCCGGAAAATGTCGCCCTCGCCACCGCCGTGCATGCCTCCATGGTCCGGAGGATCAACCTGCCGGACCGGGGGATCAAGCGTTCACGGTTCCATGTGATCCGTGCCACTTCGATCCCGTCGATTCTGGTTGAAGGAGGATTTATGAACCATCCGCAAGACAGTCGATTGATCGCGGCGGGCCAGTACCGCCAGCAAATGGCTGAGGCGATTTCCGCGGGTGTCGAACTTTTCCGGGGTGCCGTGAGTGGCATCCCCCAACAAATCTCCCCATCGGCAGTCGCCTCCGCTGCCGACCCGACCAAGGTCCCGGAACTCGCAAAGGGCACGATCGGCGCGGACACCGATGCGTCGTCGGCCATCGAGGCAGCCGCACGTGCGCTTGCGAACTGAACCTGTTCATGGATGACATTGACCGCCCGGACCCGGTTAAAGCACCGATCGGGGTCTTCGACTCTGGAGTCGGCGGGTTGACCGTCGCGGCGGCATTGCGAAGGCATTTGCCATCCGAGCAAATCTTCTATATCGGCGACACGGCCCGGGTTCCCTATGGTGGAAAGAGCCGCCGCACGATCGAACGGTACGGGGTGGAA